>JAAZKI010000122.1 GCA_012799905.1 Lentisphaerota bacterium
GAAGCCTTGGCGTTTGAGAAGGGCGGCGAGATAAGCGCCCGAAGGCGGAAAGTGATGGATGATGGCCCTGGTGCAACGGGACGGGAATTGCGCCAGGGTGCGTCGGAAAGCGTAAAAAACCGGCGGCATGGTATCGGCCAGGTTGGTCACCAGCAGGAAACTGCCTCCAGGATTGAGGATGCGGCTGACTTCCGGGAGCAGCCGCGCCGGATGACTGTAGCCAATGGCCCAGGCCGACACTATCAGCGCTGCCGAGCACGACTGCCGTTGCTGGCAGAAGGTCAGCATGTCTGCTGCCTGGAAGTCGCCGTGCGGGCAGCGGCGGCGCGCTTCGTCTAACATGCCGGCAGAGATGTCAACCCCGACGATGCGTCGGTCTGGATAGCATTCTGCCAGCCGTGCCGTGGTGAAGCCGCTGCCGCATCCCAAGTCGAGGATGTCGCCCTCCACCAGATTTTCCGGCAATTCGTCCAGCAAGCTGCTGGTGACGGCTTTCAGGTGTTCCAGCCAGCTGAGGTCGTAGTTATGGGCCAGTCGGTCGTAGCTGCGGGCGTAATCTTCTGGTGCCAGGAACCGTCCTCGGCAGCAATGCTTAAGCATCTGCCAGTTGAGTTTCAGGCAATTCAGGTATTTAGCCAGCGTCATTTCAGATAGGGCCGCAACCGGTCAACAGCGTCAGGGACAGAGTTGCCAGCACAGCGATGATTTTAAGCAGGTTACGGGTCATGGGCAGGTTCCTCCCAAGTCAGTTGTGTGTCATAGAAGTAATGTGGAATTCCCAGCAGATGCGTTTTTTGCGTTGCCAGGTCGGTTGTCGCCAGGATGCAGCGGTACTCCGGAAAGCCGTCGTGCCTATTGTACAGCACCAGAAGGTGACGGCGAGCCGGAGTCATGGTTATGGCGTCAATGGTCATCTCATTGCGGTAATGAGATGACTCCACGATGGACGGCTCGCACAGCCTCTCCGGGGCGCTGCCTGACGTTTGCCGCCAGACAGCGTTGTCCTGCACAAACAACAAGTCCTGTTCCGGGGGCAGTTGGGTCATGTAACTGTAGTTGGTAACCTGCACCGTGACGCTGTCATCTTCCTGGATGGTCAAAATGTGCCAGGTGTTGTAGTCTCGCAGGCAAAGAGTGCGGCTGTCAGGTCGCCAGAAGATGTTGTTGCGTCTGTCAATGAATTGAATGCGCCTGGCCAGGAGGTTCTTGTCGCCATCTTGGCGGCGGATGTGGAGATAACCATCATTCCCATTGTCGTCTTTGCCGGACATGGCGACGTACTTGCCGTCTGGTGAAATGATTGGCGCTGTTCTATAATGGGATTGCACGGTCTTGTAGTCTTTGGTTAGGCGAGGCTTTTTCCCAGGTTCAAAGTCGATCAGGGTAGTGTCGTGATAGGTGTCGATTCGTAAACGTCCGTGCAGGTTTTGCACGGCTTCGGCAGATGAAGCATAGCGCAGCCAGAAACTGAATTCCGCCCTCTGATAGGAGAAGTAGCAGGCATACGCTGAAAACCAAGTACTGGCTATGACTGCCAGCGTGAGCAGGACGTAACGTAGCCGGGCTTTGCCGGACGGCGTCCAGCGCTGTGGATTCAGTCGGGTCATCAAGATGGTCAGGAAGGCTGCCACCATAATGACGCAGTTCACCGAGACCAAGGCAATTTCCAGGACATGGGCAGGTTTAGTGATAAAAGGCGCGGAGATGAAAAGGTATCCGAGGCTTCCGGCGAGCATCAGCAGCAAGAACAAAGGCGCCTTGTGCAGCTGACGGCGGCGGGCGTACAGGTATGCGGAATAAAACAAGAGATGGTAGACGCCGCCGGCCAGGACATACCAGGGCCAGAGCATGCGGTAGGCAAAGGAGGTCACCCAGGGCAGGGCAGCGGCATTGCCCAAACAGCCCCAGAGCAGGGCTGACAGCAAAATCTGCGGTGTGCTTAAGGGCTTTTCCCGCTGCAAGTAATTCGCCCAAAGGAAAAATTCGGTCAGGAAAACAAAGAAGATGGCGCTGCGGATGACGGC
>JAAZKI010000023.1 GCA_012799905.1 Lentisphaerota bacterium
AATGGACGGCGGAAGAGATGTGGCACACGGTGAACCATTTTGCCAAGGCAGACCCCGAGCTTGCGCGCCGCGCCTACCAGCTGGGCAAGGATGCAAGGGACTGGAAAGTCACGCTTGCGCAAAAAGACATTCTGGATTCCGGGCCTGTCCGCGACAAAGTGGCGCCCATTCTCTACCGCCCCTTTGATGTGCGCCACACCTACTACACCGGACGCTCGCGTGGCTTTATTTGCATGTCACGCCCCGAGGTCATGCAGCACATGCTGACCGGCGAGAATTTGGCGCTGATTGCGCCTCGACAGCACAAGGATGAGTTTGGCGCGTTTGTCACCATAAGAATCGGGACGCATAAATCCGTCGCTGCATACGACATTAACTACTATTTCCCTCTTTACCTGTATCCGGAGGCCGAGCCGCCAAAGAAAAGTAAGGGCAGGGGCTACATGTCGATGATGCTATTCGAGCCAAAGGAGTTATATGGCGAACGACAGCCGAATTTGAACCCTGCTGTCGTTGACGCGCTTACAGCGGTTTATGGGAAGACGCCGCCAGAGGCTATATTCCATTACGTCTATGCGGTGCTCTATGCGCCTGCCTACCGCACCAAGTACGCCGAGTTCCTGAAGATGGACTTTCCGCGCGTACCGTTCACCTCGGATGCAAAGCTGTTCAAGAAGCTGGCCGCCTTGGGCGAGAAGCTCGTTGCCCTGCACCTGCTGAACTCGCCTGACCTCAATCCGCCTGCCTGCCGGTTCGAGGGTGACGGCAGCAACCGCGTTGAGAAGACCGGGTTGCGGTACGTCGCCGACGAGGAGCGGGTCTATATCAATGCTGCACAGCACTTCGCGCCCGTGCCTGAGGCCGTCTGGGCTTATCAAGTCGGCGGCTACCAGGTTTGTGAGAAGTGGCTCAAGGATCGCCAGGAGCGGCGTCTCGAACTCGACGACATCACCGCCTACTGCCGCATCGTGACCGCGCTGGGCTTGACCATGGCATTGCAGCGGCAGATTGATGGACTCTATGCAGAGGCGGAAAAGAAGACTGTTGCCATTGAAACGCATTGATATGTTTGGAATTGAAAACAAGGAATCAAACATGACTATGAAGACGATTATTGAGCCTTCACGTACGCTTCCTGTTGTTGCTGAGCCTGAGGTGCTGGTGGCTGGGGCTGGCCCGGCCGGCATCGGCGCGGCCTTGGCAGCGGCTCGGGCAGGTGCGAAGACGATGCTGCTGGAAAAGACGAACGCGATTGGCGGCATGGCGACCAGCGGGATGATGTCCCATTGGTCTGGTGCACGGCAAACGCCGTTGATGATTGAAGTCGTCGAGCGCATGCGCCAGAGCAAGTCCCTGCCCCTGGAGTTCAATCCGCTGCCCGAGAGCGATGGCAAGTGGTGCATCAGCCATGAATGTCAGAAGACTACGCTCGGCCAGATGATGCGTGAAGCCGGCGTGACCGTCCAGTTGCATACGACGGTCGCGGATGTTATTATGGACGGCAATCGTCTCCAGGGCGTTATCACGGAAAGCAAGTCTGGGCGCGAAGCTATTCTGGCGCAGGTCACCATTGACGCCACCGGTGACGGCGATGTGGCGGCCCGCGCTGGCGCCGAGTACATCTTAGGCCGCGAAGGTGACAACGCCTGCCAGCCGGTGACCTTGATGTTCCGCATCGGTGGCGTCGACTACTCCCGCGCTGTCTTTCCGGGCAGCTTTGAATCGTACATGGACATCCCCAAGGGCGAAATCCAGTCTTTGGGCAAGCAGCATTTGCCGCATCCGGCCGGCCATGTGCTGCTTTACCGTACGCGCCTGCCAGGCGAAGTCTGCGTCAATATGACTAATGTCACCCATATCGACGGCACAGACGTGCGCCAGCTCACTAAGGCCGAATTCATCTGTCGCGAGCAGATGGACGCCATTGTCGAGTTCCTGCGGGAGTTTGTTCCCGGCTATGAGCGGTGCTACTTAGTCGCTGCGGCGGACAATGTCGGCGTCCGCGAAACGCGCCATTTCAAGGGCGTTACGACCATCACCCCCGAGGACATTGTCGAAGCGAGGGTCTTCCCGGATTGGATCGCAACCAAGAATTATTTTAACTTTGACATCCATTCCGTGGTCGGGCCGGGGCTGGACAAGAATGGCGCCCAGCGCGAATTCAGGGCCAAGGGCAGCTACACTATTCCGTACGGAGCTTGTGTGCCGGAAAAAATCGATGGTCTGCTGCTGTCTGGGCGCAACATTTCCGGCACGCACAAGGCGCATTCGAATTTTCGGGTCATGGGCATTTGTCTCGGCATTGGCCAGGGTGTTGGGATTGCTGCTGCCACTGCTGTCCGCCAGGGCGTGTTGCCTCGGGATGTCGATATAGCGGAGGTGCAGCGGCAGCTGCAAGCCGTCGGCGTGACGCCATAGGCCTGCTGGCTTCGCCCCTGGAGCGATGCACGCCACCGCCATCTTTGCTGGTCAGTCTCTTTTCATTGAACTGCTTTAGCGATCCGCATCGGTTTCGATTTTGAGAATGTCTGCGTTGGAGAGGAAAATTCGCCGCTTGTTTGCTGTGATGAACTCAAAATAGATGATTTGGACGAAGGCAAACTCACCGTCTCCGAAGAGGTGGGTGAACTGGTATTCGCAGTCTTGGAGTTGTTCGCCATTTTTCAGTGTGACGGTGGCCTTTTTGCCTTTCAGATTCGGGAAGCTGAATTCCGGCCTGGCGGTACGCTTGTCAAACTTCTCTGGATGGAGCCGTTTTTCCAGGATTCTCCAGAAAGTGAAGAATACTTTGACGATGATAATCGCGCCAATGAAAGCGCTGATGACCAGCAGGAATTGAAGGGTGAGGTCCATTATGACTTGCTCTCCTTGGGCAATGCTATGAATCCAGGCGTTGATTGACTGGCGTTCGGCCACGCAAACGCATGCGCCGAGTTTGCAAAGGCCGTGTGTACCGGGTATAGTTTTCATATCTGCTTGCGCTCGGCCACGTTGAGCCGGCATAAGGGCGCATCATTAATTATAGCACCGAATCGAATTGTCGTCATCGCGCATTGGTTGAAGTCAGGGAGTGAAAAAGACCATTATGTCAGAAAAGCAGCGGTCGTTTGCCGGGAAATGGATCACATCAGAGCGGTTTTGCGATTTGTCACCGGTGAACGTCTTTCACCGGCAGCTGGATGTCCAGTCCCGGCCTGTGCTGGTTCCTTCGCTTCAGAATCGGCATGTCCTTTTCCGCCGGCAGTTTGAGCTCCCAGCCGCTGCCCGCACTGAAATCTTCATCACGGCGGATGATTACTACAAACTGTACATCAACGGCGTGTTTGTCAATCAGGGGCCGACCCCGTCCTATTCGTTCCACTATTGGTACAATCGCATTGATATTTCCGCTTACGTGCGCCCAGGCCGCAACACCATCGCTGTGCACACCTACTACCAGGGTCTGATCAATCGCGTCTGGGTCAGCGGGGACAGCCAGCATGGCCTGCTGCTTGACGTGGTGGTGGATGGACAGGTGGTCTTGGGTTCAGACGAGACTTTCCGGCAGCATGAGCACACCGGCTTCCTGGATGCCGGCAAAGCCGGATACAGCACCCAGTTCCTGGAGCGCTATGACGCCAATGCCCCTGAAGTCGGATTCGAACAGCCCGACTTTGATGATTCGTCCTGGCAGCCGGCCTGCATCCGGAAGCACGCGCCGTACAGCGTCTTTGAACAGCCCTCCAGCCAGCTTGAGTTCGAGGATATCGCGCCAGTTGCCATGACTCGATATGGAAATGCGTACCGCATTGACTTCGGCGGCATTTACGTCGGCAGCCTAAAGCTGCGCGCCTGCGGCAGGCAGGGTGACGAGATGGTGATGCGCTTCGGACAGGAGCTGAATGAAGACGGCAGCGCCCGCCATCAGCTTCGCGCCAATTGCGTGTATGAGGAGTATATGATCTTGTCCGGCGGCTGGGACACGTTGAGCCAATTTGACTATAAGTCGTTCCGGTATGTTGACTTGGAGCTTCCTGACGGGGCTGAGTTGGACGAAGCGTCTGTCGCCCTGGCAGCGCGGTACTATCCGTTTACGCTGCGGGCTGCGTGCCGCTTCCAGGACGAAGCCTCGCAAGCCGTCTGGAAACTGTGTGTTGACACCTTGCGTTACGGCGTCCAGGAGGTCATCCAGGACTGCATGGAACGCGAAAAAGGCTATTATCTCGGAGACGGCTGCTACAGCCTGCTCACCTTCTGCCTGCTCAATCAGGACTTTAGCCTGTGCGAGAAATTCTTTGACGACTTTTTGCGGACGTCGTTTATCAATCGCGGCCTGATGACCTGCTCTGGCTGCTCCATGATGCAGGAAATCGCCGAGTACCCGCTCATCATGATGGTGCTGCTGCTGGCCTACAGCTCGCAGACCGGCAACCTGGAGTTCATCCGTCAGCGCTTTGACGCTTTTGCCGATATCCTTGACTTCTACCGAGAAGAGTACGCAGAAAGCGATGGACTGCTGAGCCATCTTGACAAGTGGTGTGTGGTAGAATGGCCGAAGAATATGCGTGACGGCTATGACGTTGACTTGACCGAGGGCAAAGTCTGCCGTACCAAGCACAATGTCATCAACGCCTACTATGTCGGCGCGATCAAGTGTCTGAACAAGATTGCCCGGCAGCTCGGCCTGGCACCCTACGGCGACGCTGAGGCGTTGCAGAAAGCGTTTGTCGAGGCGTTTTACTTGCCTGGTGCGTGCGCCTTTCGTGACAGCGTCGAGTCCGACCATATCAGCATGCCTGGCAACGTGATCGCGTACTTCTTTGACTTATTCCCGGACCCGGCGGCCGGCAAGCAGACTGTCCTCAGCATGGTGCGTGAAAAACGGCTGACGCAGAGCATGTTCTTCGTCACCTTCCCGCTGTTCTGCGGCCTGATTCGAGACGGCGAGGATGAATTAGTGCATGACTTGCTGACCGACCCAGACGCCTGGCTGAATATGCTGGCAGAAGACGCGACCAGAACCTTCGAGGGCTGGAGCCGCGACCTGAAATGGAACACCTCGCTCTTCCACCTGACCTTGTCATACGGCGCTGCTTTTATGGTTGACTGGGATATCGCTGAAGCCTTCGACTTCAGGACGTGACAACCGCTGCCGTGCAATTTGGTCAAGAAGTTGCCGCCTGTTGATTTGCCTTGCGTGGTTTCTCGGTTTAAGCTATCTATCATTCATCCAAAAAAGCAAAAAAGCCGCAGTGGAATCAATTGGTTCCACTGCGACTTTTGTAGTTAGTATGGAGCGGGTGATGGGAATCGAACCCACATCGTCGGCTTGGAAGGCCGAAGCATTACCACTATGCTACACCCGCGTGATGACAAAGATATACTGTAGTCCTTTATCAAGAAGTTGCAACATATGAACGTTCAAAAAAAAGCGACTTTGTCGCTTGGCGCCTGGCGTTTGACTGAACAGACCGGCTCTGGTTTTCCAGCTGAAACGCGCCGCTTGGACTACCAGAGTCCGGCGGATGGCATTGACGACTGGGCCTTGCTGAAAATGCCGGCGCCCGAGGTGTCGACCTGGTTGGTTTGCATTCATGGCCACGGCTCCCGCGGCAACCAGCTCTATATCCGTCCCGATTTGCAAAAACTCTGGCTGCCGAGGTATCTTGAGCGCGGTTATGGTATTCTGACCCCGAACCTGCGCGGCAACGCCTGGATGGGGCCGGCCGCCGTCACTGATATGGACGCTCTGCTTCATTTCCTGCGCACCCAATGCCAGGCCAAGAAGTTCCTGTTTGAATCAGGCTCCATGGGCGCGACGAGCAACTTGATCTATGCCGGCCTGCGGCCAGAGAATGTCGCCGGCGTGTCAGCGCGCGGAGCTGTGATTGACTTGACTGCCTATCACGCATATTGCCGCAGTCAGGCCGGAGTCGGGCTTTTGCAGGAGATCGCCGACAGCCTGGAAGCGCACTACGGCGGCACGCCAGCGCAGCAGCCAGCGGTCTATCAGGCTCATTCGCCGATCAACCACGCTGACAAAATGCAGAATATGCCGATTTTTCTGGCGCACGGCACTGCTGACCCGATTATGCCGGTCAGCCAGACCCGCACTTTTGCCGCGGCGCTGGCGACAAACCCCCGTTTTGTCTATGTCGAAATTCCCGGCGGCGGGCATGATTCGCCGCTGAGCCTCGGTTATCTGCCAGCTGCGAGCGACCCGACAGCAGCAGTCTTTCAATCGTTGAATTGGATTGACCAGGAATAATTCCGCATTGATATTGCAACCTATGTTGGCCAGAAGGCCATCCGCGAAAGGAGCTGTGTGACATGATGAATGTTGTGAGGCAGCTGTGCTGCGTCTGCGCCCTGTCAGCGCCGTTGGCGTTTGCCGGTAACAATCTTTTGCAGAATCCAGGCTTTGAATTTCACTCCTTTATCAATCATCGCGAGGGCAAGGCTGTCAGCCATACAGGCAACACCGTGGCTTTCTGGCGGCATGGCGACTATGGCGACGTCACCGTGATCCGCGAATCCCATGCCAGCACCGCGAAAAGACCGCCGTACTCTGTTCACAACTTGGTCTCCATCCGCCCCGGGAAAAAAATCTGGCAGTTCATCCCGCTGCCCTCCGTCGGCTTGGCGCATGGGGACGCGGTTGAGCTGGCGGTCGGCGGCTGGCAATCAGCGGCCGACGCCCTGCAAGTCTCCGTCGTTCTGCTGAAACTCGACAGCGAGGACGGCACCTGGAAGCCGTCTGACTTTGGCTATGCTGATACGCGTGAATTTCCCCGGCACGCCCGCGGCGAATTCGTCGCCGCTTGTCGGCATGACCAGACCGCAGCCGAGGTCGGTGCCGTTGAACTCCATTTGCGAGACATAGTCGTGGAAGGGCGTTTCCACCAGGACAACGTGTCGCGCAGCGAAGACATGAACACCATTGCGCTCCAGGTCGAGATTGCCAACGTCAGCGCCGACGCCGAGGTGCTGGCCTGGGCGCCGTGCCTGGCCCGGGCCGGTCAGGGGCCGGAGCGGATTACTGGCGTCGTCCCCTCGCTGCGCCCCATGAATCCGGTCTTCCGGCATTTGCCGCGTACCATCCAGAAACTGTGGAAAGGCGAGGCGATTCACATTGTTCTCATGGGCAGCAGCATTGACCGCGGCAGCGCCAATCCGCCCATGTATTTGTATGACGAGGACCCGCAGTCACCGACTTTCAAGCAGCCCTTGTCTGAACGACTGTTCGAGGCTGACAAGGTCGGGCGGCCGGATTTGGCCGGCTACTACGGCTGGTGGCAGCACTACTTCTCCTACGCTGGCCGACTGCGCCTGGAATTGATGCGGCGGTTTAACTTGCCCGTCGAAAAAATCTGTCTCAATTTCATGGCTTGTGACGGCTCGTGCATCGGCGAAGCCACCTCTGGTCTGGCTGAATACTGTTCGCTGAGCATTCCGCCCAGCCCGGGTGAAAACGGCTACCAGCAAGGCGGCGATTGGAAAACGCTGCACCCAGAGCTGTTCTCACGACCCGGCGGCCACGGCCCTGACCTGGTGATCTATGGCTCCGGAGCTAATGAAAAAACCGACACGCCGGACGAAATTGCGCCCCTGGAGGCATCCATACGCTGGATTCAGCGCCATTATCCACAGACGGAATTCTTGTTCTGCATGTTCCAGAATAGAGGCGGCTACACGCCGAATCCAGGCGATTTGCAGGCGTTGGCCCTGCGCTACCAGATTCCATTCATGGATTACGGCAAGCTGGGCGATGATGTGACGCGCTGGTGCAACCGCTACTCCCTCGTGCCGAGTGACGGCCATCCGCAGGCTGCTGCCCACGACCTGTGGTTCCACGTTCTGTCACAGGCTTTTGAATGTTGGGACCCGACCCCGTCCGGCGTGGTTCAGCTGCGCCTGCCGGAGCGCATTCATCCTAACACCATTGGCTGGGAAGGCGAAATCAGAACCTACCACGGCGATTCACCACGTCTCAATGGCAATATGGCTGTTCTGGAAGACACTGCCTTGAACTGTTGGGCCAGCTGCGTTGGCAAGACCTTGAAGGCATTTGTCAACGGCGAAACAGCCGTCGGCTCAGTCCGTACTGGCGTGAGCAGTCGCAATATCCGCAATTCGACTTTCCGCTGGGGTCGGGGCCGGCTCGGCGACCGGCAGATTCTGGAGCTGGTCGGCGAGGAAGCCAAGCTCACTGCTATCGACCTCAAGGTAGTGAACGGCCGGCGGTTTTATCCATCCAGCCATCCTGCCCTAGAGCATGCCGGCCTGGCCAAGGAAGAATGGTCGTCAGCCTGGGGAGCGCCATATGGCGAGGACGTGCTGGTCGTGCCGGTGGGGCAGACAGTTGAGCTGACCGCTGCCGCCACTGACTTTTCCATCGCTTATGTGGACCATGCCGAAGGCGGGACTTTGACCGTGCTGGTTGACGGCCAGGAACAGCTGCGGATTGCGACCAACGTACCCTTCGCCGACCAGGCCGGCAATCAACATTTCATGGAAAACCGCCAGGGAATCCGCGGCCTGCCGTTTGGATTGCATACGGTTCGGCTCGCCGCCGAGGGCAATCCAGTGCGTTTGCTGGGCATTTATACGTACGACACCAGGGCTAACTTGCAGCAGGAGCGTCGGGTGGCTGGCCTGGCCGCCGCAGGTGAGACCATTGTGTTTGAGCCGCCTTTCCGGGCTCGCCCAGTCATTTTGTGTTCTGATGGCTTGCAGGCGCCCCCCGCCAATATCCGTCCTGAAAGCGTGACTTTTGCAGGACAGGCAGGGAGTTTCCTGGCTATCGGTGAATAACTAACCGCTGTGACATCAAGAAGATTAAGAAGTTGACGATGGACAAGGGCGCCGGCAAACAATGGTTTATCCGCCAGGCCGTAGAAGACTTGCGTTGGGAATGGCGGGGCATCATCCACCAACGCCTGACTGAGCGCGAACAATCCCTCGTTTCTGAGCCGATGTTCGTAGTCCACGCGGACATGACGCAGTGGGGGCGCTGGCGCGGCGGCGCCCTCCGCCAACTGGAATTGCATGAACGACTGCTGCTTGAACATCCGTGGTATGCCGTCGTTGACGTGCTCCGCCATGAAATGGCCCATCAGCTCCGGGAATGTCTGTACCCGAACAGCACGGAAACGCCGCATGGGCCGCTGTTCCGCAAACTCTGCGAACGCCTGGGCGCAAATCCAGCCGCTTCCGGACATTATCCGACCATTGATCAGCAGATGCGGCCGGACGATGCCGCCGAGGACAACCCGCGTTCCGCGCTGATGACCCGCGTGCAGAAACTCCTGACCCTGGCCGAACGAGCAGAATCGCACGAGGCCGAGGCAGCCCTGGCTAAAGCCCGTTCCCTGATGGCCAAGCATGACCTTGACGAAAGCGCCCTGGAGGGCGCAGGCAATGGCTTTGTGTCCGTCTGCCTGGGCCAGGCTCGGTTGCGCCGACGGTGCGAGGATGGCGTCCTCGGAATCCTCTTGCAAGATTTCTGGGGAGTGAAGACGTTATGGGTGAGCGAGCCGTTTTGGGACGCTGATAACTCTCAGTTCCGGCGGGGCTGGAATCTTGAGATCAGCGGCCGGCTGGACCGGGTGCGGGTGGCCGCCTACGTCTACGATTATCTCTGGAGGTATATTGAACGCGGCTGGAACGCGCTGCCAAAGCAGATGCGCGGCGGCCAGCGCAAGCGGCGCGACTACGCCCTGGGCGTTATCCATGGCTTTCGAACCGTGCTGGAACGACAGGACGCCCAGGAGGATACCGCCGCAGTCATCAAAAAAGGCGATGCCGGCCTGGAGGATTACTTCGCAGCCCGGCACCCAAGCGTGCGCGCTGGTCGCCGGACTGCCCTGAAACGGAACCAGGAGCAATACGTAGCTGGCCAAGCAGCCGGGCGGAAGGTACGCATTGCGCCCGGGCTGGAGAATGGCCAAGGCCGCTCCGGGCCGCGATTGCTGAACTGAGCGCACAAGGGCGGCGGAAGGCGAGGCGGGCGTTACGGCGTGAACCAGAGTTGGCGGACGCCGATGACGATCATCTGAGCCGCGATGGCGCTGAGAATCAGGCCGGTGATTTTGCTGAGAATGGAGATGCTGGCGCGACCGAGCATTTTTTCAATGCGTTCGGAGTAATACAGCATGGCGCCAATGGAGGCGACAGCGCCGAGCAGCGATACGACAGTGATGATTTTGCCGCTGAGCAACGGCGTTTCCAGGCCTAAAACCATGAGAGCACCCAGGGTGGCCGGGCCGGCCGTGATCGGCACCGCCAGAGGCACAATCGCCAAGTCCATCAGATTCTCTTTCTTGAAGTCCATTTTTTGATTCTGTGGTCCATAGACCAGGGAGACGGCGACTAATAGGAGCAGGACGCCAGAGCCGGTACGGAAGGCGTCCACCGTGATGCCGAATATCTTCATGATCCAGACGCCGAAAAAAAAGATAATCAGGGTGACGCCGGCGGTGCCGAGGGCAATTCTGACCGCGAGCCGCTGCTTGAGGTTAACGTCGGTTCCGGCCGTGATGGTTAGGAATGTGCTTAGAACAAAAAAGGGCGTCAGTAGGAAAAACAGCTTCAAGTAAAGCGCGATGGCCATGTGGAGGCCCTGTAGGATGGTCATAGTCGTGTCTGTCCTGTGGGATGCGCCGAGAACGGCAAGGTGATATGAATACGGATGGCGGGTTTTCAAATGTCGGCGGTCGTTCGGTGCGTGGTCAAAGGCGGCTTTGGCAGGATATTCCAGCGCCAGGCTCAAGTCGGTCGGCAGGAGTGGATGGGAGTTGCCTGGGGAGATTGGCTGGCCGCCTGACGGAGGGTAATATACTTGATTATCGGCGGGTTGGAAAACGCCGCACGTGCAATTCGGGCAAAATGGATTATCTTAATGAAGGTTGCGGTTGTAGCGAAAAAGGCCGCAGGAGTATTTTTGGTGTGCGGCTCTGTCCGTCCGTTCCGAGAGCGAGTTTTCTGCCGTCTTAGGACAGGGGCCGTTTGGATATTGTCGGCATAGCAGCGAGAAGTGATTTATGAAGCAATTATATAAGGTTAAAATCAGCAGCGGCCTCGGCTATGAGTGCGTTGCTGAAACGGATTTGCAGTTACAGGAAGAAGAAACCGTCGTCGTTCGTTGCGAACGGTATATTGACTGTGGTGTGATTACGGAGGTGATTGGAGAGCCTGTTGACAGCGACGAGGCCCTGGAACAAGCTCGTTCGCAGAACAATCGGGGGCGCCGCATCGAGGGGCAGAAACTTCCGCAGGTGGTGCGTCGCGCCGCCGATGATGATGTCCGCCAAGTCAAGGACAACGAAGTCCAGGCAAGCGAAGCGCATGTAACTGCGATGGCGCGGATTCGGGCGCATAACCTGGAGATGAAGTTGATTCATACTCACTATGCCTTGGATCGGAAACTGCTGGTTTTCCAGTTTTCAGCAGAAGGGCGGGTGGATTTTCGGGAATTGCTGCGCGACTTGTCAGCGTTGTTTCGAGTTCGGGTGGAGCTTTTGCAAATTGGCGTTCGTGACGAAGCAGCGGTGCTGGGCGGCATTGGCTCCTGTGGTCGGCCATACTGCTGCGCCTGTTTTCTGACCGGATTCAACAGCATTAACGTCAAAATGGCGAAGCAGCAGGGTCTGTCTCTGAATCCGCAGAATATCTCTGGCGCTTGCGGGCGTCTGAAGTGCTGCTTGCAGTTCGAGGCCGAAGCTTATCGGGCTGCGGCCCAGGAGCAGCGCCAGCAGAAGTTGGCAGAGGAAAGCGCCGCTGCGGCTGCTGACGGCGGCGAGGAAGAGGCTGGCAGTGATGACGTCGCCCAAAACGCCGCCTCAGGAGGTTCCCGAACAGAAGGGAACGCTGGCGGTCGGTCGGCTAATGCTGGTCGCGGCCAACAGCGCGGCGAAGGGCAGGGGCGTCGGCAGGAGCGGGGCCGCCGCGGCAACGCCCAGGGACGCGGCCAGCAGGGAGGACGCCAAGGCAGTGGTCAGTATCGTCAGGGCGGCAATTCAAACCAGAACCGTCAATCAGGACGAAATCAGGGCCAGGGGCCGCGTCCTCCGCGTCAGACGCCACCGCCAACGCCGTCGTCAGGGCAGGAGTAAATGCCCGGGGCGGTTTGACGGCCCGTTTGCTTAGGGTGGATTGCCGTCCACAACTTATTTTTTCGCAAATTCAAGAAAAACCCAATTGAAGCTTGAATTACATACGGCAGGCTGAAGCCGTCCACATCGTCCACACTGTCCACTATGTCCACACGGCCTGGAGGGCGATACATAAACGTCGCTGTGGCCAATTCCGAAAGTGAAATTTCTGGCCATGCATCCAGAACAACCATCCATTCAAGCGTCGGAAAGGCGAGCTGCGCGGCTTCTGCGATTTTATCTTGGCGCCGTGGTCTTCATTTTGCCGTTTAAGTTCGGCGGTTTTGTCACCAATGGCGAGCAGGCGCATTTTCCTCTTGATATCTGGGAATGGCTTTTTTTCACTTGCCTGCCGAGTTATCTAGTGCCGGTTTTGTGCGGCATTGGCCTGGTGGCGGCGGCATTGATTCATCCACGACCACGGCGCGATTGCGGCCTGCTGGCGCCGTTGGTCTGGAGCCTGCCGCTGCTTGCTGGCGCGGTCGGACTGCTGCGGACGACGGAGCGCGATTACGCCTGGCAGTGGTACGGCCATTTTGCTGGGGTCGCAGCCATGGCCTGGACCGCCTGGTGGTGCCGCGCCTCAGACCGGAAAATCGTCCCTGTTCTGCTTAATTGTCTGACGGCTGCGGCGCTCATCGTTGCCTTGCATGGCTGGCGCCAGCATTTTGGCGGATTGGCTGCGATGCAGGAGAATATGGAGGTTTTTTCGGCTGAGCAAGGCGTGCAGGTGCAGGAGGTCGTGAAGCAGAAGATGGCGCAGACGCGCAGCTACGGCACGTTCGTCGACCCGAATGTCTATGCCGCCCATCTTCTTTTATGCTTTCCCTTGGCATTGCTGGTGTTGCGTTCCTGGGCTCTCCGCTTCACACCGCAACGGTTGAGCCTGGCGCTCTTCGTGGGCGGCGGGGTGGTTCTTTTTGGCGGCGCCTTGTTTTGGAGCGGCAGCCGCGGCGCTGCCATCGGCTTGGCCGCCGGTCTTGGCCTGGCGGTCTGGCATTGGCCGCGGCTGCGGGAATGGCGTTGGCATGGGCTGTTGCCTGCCCTGGCTGTCCTGCTGGCTCTGGCGGCGTTCGCGGTGCTGGCGCGTCAGCAGAGCCGTGACGGCTTGAAGTCGGCTTCGGCCCGGCTTGAATATTATCGAGTCGCCGTCCAGCTGGCCCGTCAATTCCCCATCACCGGCGCTGGGCTGGGAGAATTCTTCCCCTGGTATATGCGCCTGAAGCCGCTGTTGGCAGAGGAAACCCGGGACCCCCATAACCTCTTGCTGTCCATGACCTCGCAATGCGGACTGATGGGTATGCTGGCTGCTCTGGCGATTATCGGGTTGCCGTTTTATCTGGCCTGGCGGCCGCTTTCCGACCGGCGTCATCTTGCCTTGCGGACTGCCGCATGCGCCGGCGCTGGCGCTTGGGGGGTGCACGCTTTGTTCCAGTTTAACGAACTTATCCCGGCCACGGCCTGTCTAGTTCCAGTGGTAGGCCTGATGGCGCTTTGCAATCCATCGCCGGAAGAACCGCTGACAAACAGCGCCGACGATGCGGCAAGTGACGCGGTTGTCGCTGGGTCTCTGGTGCCGGTCTGGCTGCGTGTGGTTCTGGTTTTGGGCGGGTGCCTGGCTTGCCTGCCGATTGGCCGCGTGCCCGGCGAGCGGCTTCTCCAAATTGTCAGCTCCAAGAGAGATTTGCATCCGGAAGAAGCTGTCGCCATGCTGCGAGAGGCGAGCCGGCGTTTGCCGCGTTCGCCAGCACCGCCCAGGATGCTTGCCGAGATCGGTCTGGCGCTTCGACAGTTAGATGTCGCCGTGGAAGGCGCCGAGGAAATGACCCGGCGTACGCCGCATCGCGCTGCCGCGCATCTGCGGTTGGCGCGCCTGCGCATCCTGCGCGGCGAATGGGAACTCGCCGAAACAGCCCTGGATCAAGCCACGCTCTGGTATCCTGGCGATGGCGACGTCTATATGCTCCGGGCGCTGGCCAGCGTCTCCCGAACCGAGCCGTCCTTTCAACAGCGCTTGCAGTGGTGGGATATGACAATGGCTGCCCGGGGCGTTGCCAAAGAGTATGGCGACAAGGTGGCGGTCAGCATCGTCAGCCCGGATTCCATCCTTTTGAGAGATTTGTTCAATACCGTGCCGTTGACGTATCCTGACGGCCGCGCTATCCTTTTTGTCAAAGAAGGTGAATAAGCGCATGGCTTGACGCCAGCGCGAAGAGCGAGGACAGCAATGAGCCAAGAGAATAACATCGGCGTCGCAGTGGTTTTTTCCGGCCCCAGCGGCGTCGGCAAATCGACTGTATGCCGGCATTTGACTAGCCTGCTGCCGGGATTTCATTTTTCCGTGTCCTGCACCACCCGTGCGCCGCGGCCCGGCGAAGTCGACGGGCGTGAGTACTATTTTCTGAGCCGGGAGGAATTTTTGACTCGGCAGGCGGCCGGGGAATTCCTGGAATACGCGGAGGTGCACGGAAATTATTATGGCACGCTGCGCCAGGAATTGGAGCCGCGGGTCTTGGCGGGAGAAGACGTGGTTCTTGACATTGATGTCCAAGGGGCGCGGCTCACTCGCCAGGCGCTGGCAGGAAAGCCGGATTTGGCGGCAGCTCTGCTGCTCGTCTTCCTGGCGCCGCCGTCCATGGCGGAACTAGAACGCCGGTTGCGCGGTCGAAAAACGGAAACCGAGGACGCCATCCAGCGCCGCTTGGCCAATGCCGCCCGGGAAATGACCGCTTGGCGCGAGTATGATTATGTGATTGTCAACGATGAAGCGCTGGTCGCGGCGGAAAAACTCGCCGCCATTGTGCGCGCCGCCCATTGCCGTTGCGCCCTTATGCGAAAGGAGCCCTGGAACAATGCGTAAGACAGATAATGCACAGTTGGACACGAAACAGTCGCCGGAGAATCCATTGCTGGTCCTGGGGGTGACCGGCTCCATCGCGGCTTACAAAGCCGCTGATTTGACCAGCAGATTGCGCCAGGCCGGACTGGGGGTTCAGGTAATCATGACCGCAGCCGCGCAAAAACTGGTCTGCCCGCAGACATTCTGCACCCTGTCGCGCCATCCGGTCATCACAGATTTGTGGACGATGCCGGACTGGCAGCCCGGCCACGTGGAACTGGCCATGCGGGCGTCAGCCCTGCTGGTCATGCCGGCAACGGCTAACATCATCGGGAAAATGGCGCACGGCATTGCCGATGATGCCTTGAGCACCTATTATTTGTCCCATGTCGGGCCAGTATATGTCGCTCCAGCCATGAATCCGCGGATGTGGGCAAACCCGGCCGTGCAAGATAATTGCCGGATTTTGACCGAACGCGGCGTGCATTTCATCGGCCCAGTCGCCGGGCCAGTGGCATGTGGCGAGGCTGGCCTCGGACGTATGGCAGCCGTCGACGAAATTTTTGCCGTCACGACGCGCGCCTTGAAGCCGTGCGCCGTGAAATGACAGCTGCGGGCGACCTGATTTGGTCAGACGTTGCCAGCAATCCCAAGGCGGCGTCCATCCAGGTGAGCAGAGCGCGCCTGGATTTCGTGCTGGCATCGCAGCAGGTCGGCGCTGGTTCTGGACAGGGGGAGTTGTTTTTTTGCGGATGGGCGATTATCGTATAAACTTGTCTTTATATGGCCGCCTTTCTGATTGGCCCTTGGGCCATGCCATCATCTTTCCTATCGAACAATACCATACCTTATGGATAATCTATTCCAGAAAAAGGACTTGCGGGTTACGGTCTTAGGTCGGAATCTGGACGACATCTTGCCCTTGATCCGCTTGCATCCGGTCACTTTGGTCGAGGAAGAGCCGGACCTGGTCATTTCGCACGGCGGTGACGGCTCATTGCTGGGCGCCGAGCTGCGTTTTCCAGGAATCCCGAAATGCCCAATTCGGGATCGTCGGCAAAATCCTAAATGCTCGAAGCATTCGGAAATGACTACTTTATCCAAGCTTTTCAATGGCGAATTGAAGAAAAGCTACCTGGAAAAGCTGGAGGCAGTCACGGAAGATGGCGATCGGCTGTGCGCCCTGAATGACATCGTCCTCACCCGCCAGTTCGCTTCCAGTGCTGTTCGCTATCGGATTTGGATTGACGGCGAGCTGTTCCGGGGCCAGGTGGTCGCGGATGGCTTGGTGGTGACGACGCCGTTCGGCAGCACCGGCTATTACCAGAGCATCACTCGCGGCAACATCCGCACCGGCATCGGCTTGGCCTTCAACAACGCTATGGACCTCCTCGGCCACACGGTTATCCACGGTGAAGCGAAACTGACCATTCAGCTGCTGCGCGGGCCGGCTGTGATGGTGGCGGACAATAACCCGCGGCACATTGAACTGGACACCGGCGCCATAATCCAGGTCTATGTCCTCCCCGAACGCACCCCTGTCTATGGCGTTGACGTGTTCCGTTGCCTTGAATGTTATCACCTCCGTAAAGACGGCGTGGTCGATCCCTGCGCTGGCGCACGGCCCTGAGCCGGCTCGACCGCGACCAATTACACAATTTTATTCATCATCCCTTATGCCATCAGGAAAGGGTCGCTATGCCACTATTGAACTTTATCTCCAGCGGCATCGTTGTTTTTCTGTTGTCGTATACGGTCGGCAGCATACCATGTGGCTTTTTGATCGGGAAATTCAATGGCCTGGATATCCGCCATCATGGCAGCCACAACATCGGTGCGACCAATGTTCGCCGTACCCTGGGCAAAGACTGGGGCTTGGTTTGTTTTGTGCTGGATTTTCTTAAAGGGCTGCTGCCGGTCGTGTTGATCGGTCATGGTTTGGCAGCGGATTGGCAAGTCGGTTTCGGCTGGGGCGGCGTCATCGCCGCCATCGGTGCAGTGATCGGGCATGTCTTCCCCTGCTGGCTGAATTTTCATGGCGGCAAAGGGGTGGCGACCAGCCTGGGCGCGGTTCTGGGGGTGGCGTTCTGGCCGGTGGTGATCGGCGCCCTGATCTGGCTGACTGTTTTTTTCACGGTGCGCATTGTTTCGATTGCCAGCATGGCTGCCGCAGTGGGCATGGCGATCTCTTCACTGATTATGCTCCTGGCTGGCGCTAGCGGTATGCATTGGTCTATTCCCCTGCTGCTGTTCGCTATTGCGGCCCTGATCGTTGTTAGGCATAAGGACAATATCACCAGGCTCCGGGAAGGCCGAGAACATACATTCGTGAAAATCAAACCACAAAAATGACGCGAGGTGACTACGATGCCGAGACATATCCTGACTTTGGCGACAGTGTTCCTGATGTTGACAGCCGGACTGGCCGGAGTGCCTGCCAAGGCACAGAATCGACCCGCGATTCCAGGTGCAACCACCTTGCCGGACGGTAATCTGCAGGTCGGAGATATCACTATCCGACGCGCGGCCGGTGAATTGGCCTTCCCAGCTAAAATCGTGCTCGAAGCCGGTCCCCTGGAAGTGATTATCGCCCACCCGCATGGACGCCTGCACGAAACCCTGCTGGTGACAGAGGTGAAGGCATTGCAAATCCAGACGATGCTGTACCTGCTGGGAGCAGAAAATGGCCAGAGATTGCCAGAACCGGGCAAAAAGCAAGGCACCCTGGTGGATATCGACCTGGAGTGGGTAGACAGCAAGGGCGAAAAACAACGCCAACCAATCGAAAATTGGATTCTGGACCGAAGAACTGAAAAACCTATGCAGCGAATCGGCTGGACCTTCGTAGGCTCCATCATCCAGGAAGGGCAATTCCTGGCGGACGTTGAGGGCAACGTGGTGGTGAATTACTCGGTGGGCTCGACCGTGCTGGATGTGCCAGACCCCGAGAGCCTGGAGGACGACACGCTGCATTCGGTGCACACGGAGCCTGTCCGCGCCGCAGGAGGCGCCGGCAAGGCAGTGACGGTGGTGTTTAAGCCGAGGCGGCAGTAGGAAGCCGACGTGCTGTCGATTCAATCAACTATATCGCATAAGACAGGATAGCGTGAAGTATGGAATATGTATGCATTGAGCAGGGCGGTGTCGCCAGCGCGAAGGATTTCCTGGCGGCTGGAATCACCGCTGGCCTGAAACTCAGCGGCGCTCCGGATATGGCCTTGATTTACAGCCGCCGTCCGTGCGTGGCAGCCGGGGCGTTTACCAGCAATTTGTTCGCTGCCGCCCCCGTGATTTATGACCGCGGCATCATTGCCGGCGGGCAGCCGGTTCGGGCAGTGCTGGTCAATAGCGGCAACGCCAATGCCTGTACTGGCGAACGCGGCCTGCGCGATGTCGAGGCCACCGTCGCACTCTTGGCTGATTTGCTTCAGATTCCGGAGCAGCAGGTGCTGGTGTCATCAACCGGCCGCATTGGCGTCCCCATGCCCATGGACGTGATTAAGGCTGGCGCCGCCAAGGCGGTGGACGCGTTGAGCGAACAGGGCAGCCAAGCCGCAGCAGAGGCGATTATGACGACCGACACCCGCCCGAAGCGCCTGGCCGTGGAACTCTCGCTCGGGGGCCGGCGCGTCGTCATCGGCGGCATGACCAAGGGGGCGGGTATGATTGCCCCTAAGTTGCGGATGCAGCCGCCGCAAGCGACTATGCTGGCCTACATCACCACCGACGCCGCTATCGCCCCCGCTGCCCTGCATGCGGCACTGGCCGGCAGCTTAGACCAGAGCTTCAACCGCATTACTGTTGATGGTGACACCAGCACGAATGACACGGTCATCGCCCTCGCCAACGGCGCTGCCGGCAATCCGGTGATTGAAGTGGATACGCCGGAATTTGAGGCCTTCAGCCGAGCCTTTGTCCATGTCCTCAGCACCCTGGCCCGTGAAATGGTACTTGACGGCGAAGGCGTCTCCCGTTTCGTTGAAATCAATGTCACCGGCGCCCCGACAGATGAGGACGCACGGCGCTGCGCTGAGGCGATCGCTAACTCAGCCTTGTGCAAAACCGCCTGGTTCGGAGCAGACCCGAACTGGGGACGGATTCTCTGCGCCGCCGGCTACAGCGGCATTGCCTTTGACCCAATGCGAGTCAG
The DNA here is from genome assembly GCA_012799905.1 of Lentisphaerota bacterium. Classification (GTDB taxonomy): domain Bacteria; phylum Verrucomicrobiota; class Lentisphaeria; order Oligosphaerales; family Oligosphaeraceae; genus JAAZKI01. Next base: position 19,121 of record JAAZKI010000023.1, read on the forward strand.
CTTGTCCATGCAGGGCGCTCCCGTAGTCAAAAATGGCCTGGATGCAGGCACGCCCGAGTCGCAGCTGGCCGAGCTGGTCGCTGCTAAGGAACTTCGCATTGACCTTGATCTTGGTTCCGGCAGCGGGAAATTTACGGTCTGGACGTGTGATTTGACCTACGAGTACGTCAAAATCAACGCGGATTACCATACCTGACACCTTGACCAGTGGAAGTCGCCGTCCCGTTGGTTCAGCTACAGGAGCCTCTGATGCGTTTGAATATGGAACCGCGGCCGGTGCTGGCGATATGCCTGAATCCGGCTTGGCAGAAGATTCTGACCTTTCGTCTGCTCCGGCATGGCGAAGTCAATCGCGCTGCCGCGCTTAGTGAGTGCGGCGGCGGCAAAGGGGTGAACGTGGTTCGCACCCTGCGTCACCTGGGTCTGCCGGCTGCCGCCGCAGTTTTCCATGGCGGCGACAGTGGCCGGAAGCTGCTGGCGGAATTGACCGCCTCCGGAGTTGAGACACTGGCCGTAGCGACTGCTGGCCAGACCAGAACCTGCATGACTCTCATCAGCCAGGAAAATCGCGAGGTGACCGAGCTGATTGAGCCGTCAGCGCCAATTGCGCCGGCGGAAGTGGCGGCATTGCGGGGAATGCTTGACCGTGAGCTGGCTCGGTTTGGCGCCGTGACTCTGAGCGGTACTGTCCCGCCTGGCGTTGATGGCCAGTTTTATGCTGGCGTGGCAGCGCGGGCGCGAACCCTGGGAATACCCGTGGTGCTGGATGCCGTCAATGATATCCATGCCACCCTGCAAGCCGGTGTGACGGTACTGAAAATCAATGCCGCTGAACTGCGTGCGATTGCGCCGTCCAAAGACCTCCAGACAAGCGCTGAAAAAGTCCTGCAAGACTTCTCTGACGTGATGGCGGTCGCGGTTACGGACGGCCCCGCGCCAGCGTGGCTGTCTACCAGGAAGAAGACTTGGCGTTTGACTATTCCAGAATTGCCGGGGCCGCTGGTCAGCGCTATCGGTGGTGGCGATTGCGCTACCGCCATAATGGCTCGGAGACTGGCAGAAAAGCATGACCTAGAACAGCTGCCAGATATTTTCCGGGAAGCGCTCGCATGCGCTAGCGCCTCCTGCCTGACGGAAATCCCTTCCGTGTTTGACCCCGCCATCGCCGCTGACTTGAAAGCGCGTGTCGTGGTAGAGTGCGTGAGCTGAAGTCAAGGGGCTTTTTTTAGGGGCGAGGGGCGAGGGGCGAGGGGCGAGGGGCGAGGGGCGAGGGCTTTTTTTAGGGGCGAGGGGCGAGGGGCTTTTTTTAGGG
>JAAZKI010000468.1 GCA_012799905.1 Lentisphaerota bacterium
AGGCCAGCGTTAAGTTGTTGCAGGAGACGCACGGGGCAGAATAGGTGCGTGCGAGGGGCTTTTTTTAGGGGCGAGGGGCGAGGGGCGAGGGCGCATGTACTACCTGCGGCTGGTTGTCATGGATTAAAAGAGAACGCCCCCGGCGTCGCTGCGATCAAGGCAGTGGGCGCCGGGGGCGTATTTTTTTTTGTGTTCGTTTGTTTTATCCGAAGATGTGATAGCGGGCGATTAGAGGTGCAAAGAGGCTGGCGACCAGGCTCATGACCGTGATGAGGGTATTGAGTGAGGGGCCTGCCGTGTCTTTGAAGGGGTCGCCGACAGTATCGCCGACCACGGCTGCCTTGTGGGCTTCCGAGCCGGAGCCGCCGAAGTTTCCGGCCTCGATGTATTTTTTACCATTGTCCCACAGTCCGCCGGCATTTGACATCAGGAGTGCGAAGACGACGCCGGTGAAGATGGAGCCGCCGAGGAATCCACCGAGTGCGCCGGGGCCGAGGATAAAGCCGACCAGGAGGGGGCAAACGATGGCGAGGAAGGCCGGGCCGATCAGGGACTTGAGTGCGCCGGAGCTGGCGATCGCCACGCACTGCGTGTAGTCAGGCAGGACAGTGCCTTTGAGAATGCCCGGTTCGGCTTTGAATTGGCGGCGGATTTCTTCGATCATAGTGAAGGCGTTTTTGGTGACCGCCAGCATCAGCTCCGCGCTGAACAGCGCCGGGATGATGCAGCCAAGCAGCACGCCGGACAGGACGAGCGGGTCCATCAGGTCAAGCTGCAGATCCTTGCCGGAATACTGGGTGATGCTTTCGCAGTAGGCGGCGAACATGGCGAGGACGGTGAGGGCGGCGGCGCTGATGGAGAAGCCTTTGGTGATGGCCTTGGCAGTATTGCCGGCCGAGTCGAGGGTGTCGGCGCGCTCGACTACGTCATGCGGCATGCCGGACATTTCCGCGATGCCCTTGGCATTGTCAACGATTGGGCCGTAGGCGTCGTTGGAGACGATGATGCCGGTGAGGGAGAGCATGCCGACGGCGGCGACGCCGATGCCGTAGATGCCGGGCATACCAAAAGCCTGGGAGACGAAGTAGGAGGTGATGGTAGCGGCGACGATGCCGAGGATAGCCGGGGCGATGGAGATGAGGCCATAGCTGAAGCCGGTGATGATGGTCAGGCCAGTGCCGGAGCCGGAGATTTTAGCGGTTCGGCGAACCGGCTTGTAATCGTCGTTCGTGAAATAATCCGTGGTGAAGCCGATGACGACGCCGATGAGCAGTCCAGTGATGGTTGAGATCAGGGCGCCCCAGTTAAGGCTTTTCGCCGGATCACCGCCGGCCGCAGCATTGACGATGGCGAAAAAGATTGTCGCCAGCACGATGAAGACGATGCAGGTGATGACAGTTCCGAGGTTGAGGGCGCGGCCTGGCTTGCCGTCTTTGCCGACGCGCACAAGGGGCAGGCCGATGAAGGTGGAGACAATGCCGATGACGCAGATGAGAAGGGGCAGGATGACGTACTGGAAGCCGGTGAGGCCCTGGGCGTAGAAGGACGAACCCAGCAGCATGGCGGCTACTACAGCGGCCACATAGCTGTCAAAGATATCAGCGCCCATGCCAGCCACGTCACCGACGTTGTCGCCAACGTTGTCAGCAATGACGGCTGGGTTGCGCGGGTCGTCTTCCGGGATTCCCACTTCGACTTTGCCGACCAGGTCGGCGGCGATGTCAGCAGTTTTGGTATAGATGCCGCCGCCGGCTTTAGCGAGCAGTGCGAGGAGGGAGGCGCCGAAGCTGAATCCTAGGATGATTTCGACGTCCTTCCAGATGAGGTAGAGCAGCGACATGCCGAACACGGCGACGCCGACCATGGCCAGTCCCATGACCGAGCCGGCCTTAAAGGCGACGGTGAAGCCTTCGGCAACGCCTTCCTTGCAAGCGACGGCGGTGCGCACGTTGGCTTCGACGGCGACTTTCATGCCGAGCCAGCCGGCCAGGGCGGAACAGAGGGCGCCAAAAGCAAAGGCTCCGGCGGTCAGGAGGCCATGATTTTGTTTTTCGACGCCGGAGAACACGATAGCGAGGATGATGCCGAGGATAATGGCGAGTGCGATCAGGGTTTTATAAAGGAGCTTAAGGTAAGTCGATGCTCCGGCTCGAATCCAGCCGGCGATTTCTTGGGCGCGGGCGCTGCCGGCGTCGTATTTGAGGACGTTTTTGTAGGTGACGAGAGCTGCCAAGATTGACAGGGCACCACCTATCAGTCCTGCGTAGAGCCAGATGTGTGTGTTCACGACTTTCTCCTTGACCTTGTTTGTGTTGGGGTTAGTGTTAGGGGATTGTTTACATGTTGGCTGAGCGCCACCATGGATAATGGTTGGTTTTCAGTTCGTTGACGCTTGGCAGCGGGTAGATGACCAGGCCTTCGCGGGTACCATAGTAAACGCCGTTTTTGATGGTTCGGTACGCGAAGGAGGGTGGGTTGAGGCGGTCAACGATTTTGGTGACAACGTGTTTGGTGCGGAGGTGGATAAGGCAGGAGCGGAGGTGGTCAATGTTATCGTAGGGCAGGTCGCCGACGTCGCCGTATTCGGGGTCTTCGGCCAGGTTGCCCAGGGTGCATTCTGCCCAGCAGAGGGCCGGCAGGCTGATTTTGGCATTTGGGTCCAATATCATGAATTTGTGGAAGGCCTTGGGTGCGAGGCTGCTGGCGACTAGCGGGTTAATCGGCGCGATTTCGTTGTAGAGATGGAGGCTGTTGACGTCTTCAGGCAGATTGGTGGACTTGTTTAGGCTGAGGGTGCGACCGTCCTTGGTGACGAGATGGAGGGTGCCGAGAGCAGCTAATGGCACGTGTTCAATGACTCTATAGACTGAGATATAGACTGAGTTTTTGGGGCGTCCGTCTTCATGTTCATGGCATTGTTGCAATGCGCGTTCAATCGGGAAGTAGTCGCTCCTGAAGTCAGGGTCGATTTCGAAGAAGGCGGCCTGGCCCTGGGTTTTAGCTTCGGTGCCAACGGCGTAGTAGGCTCCAAACGCTTTGGGGTCAAGTTGACTGGCAATCAGCGCTTCCGGCATCAAGGAAAGGTATAGATGTTTTTCCATACT
>JAAZKI010000516.1 GCA_012799905.1 Lentisphaerota bacterium
ACATGTTACCATTGCTGTGCCAGGTGTCGTCGTAGTTGAACCGAATCGGAAAATAACCATTGAAAGTATCAACGCATTGCCGCCCCATCAGCGCATCGCCTTCCTTGCAGACAAAGGTGAAAAACGGGATTTCGACTATCGTTTTCCCTGCCTCAATCAGCAGGCTCACTTCGAGCGGAATCAAATCAAAAACCCAGGCGCAGTTCTTCATCGTCTCGGGAAGATTGCGCAGTCTCTTGATATAGTATCCGCCCCAGACGCCTTCGAGGTAGACCGGCTTGCAGCGGAAGGGGTACTTGACCAAGGAAGCGCAGATCGCATTAAACACTTCACGTGGAAGCATCTGCATCTTCACAAGATCATCGCTGGCAATGTAAAAATCAATCAAATCCTGTTTCAGGAGTTTTGCCCGCAGGTGCATGGCCAGCTCAAAATCGTAGTAATAACAGCGCCGCATCATTTCCTTGAAGGGGCGTGCTGCCGCATCGCCAAGATTCCGGTAGCCACCCCGCTTAATCCTCAAAATGGCCTGCTTTGGGGTGACATCCAGATAGACTGCGATGCCGCAGATTTCCCGCAACTCATCCGAACAGGCGCCCGCGCCAAACACAATATGCACGCCAGCGCTGCCGGAAATCTTCTCTTTCAGCGCTTTGAGCTTGCCGGGATCAAACAGAGTTTCGTAGCCGCCCTCAAAAAGCTTGCCGAACAGAAGCACCGGGTCCTTTTCCAGGTCCTGCTCCAGGTTGTCCGCTAGCATCGCATCCAGCTCCTGGGAGCTCTTGTAGCAGGCTGACAAATCACTGATCGTAACCGGAATAAGCTGCTTCTTCAAAGCGCCGCTCACCAGGTTGACCAAAGCACGCCAGTCTGCCCCGACATAGCCATCAAGACAAACCGTCACACGGGGCGCAGTCTGCAAGCGTTGCCGGATTTCCTTGACCAGCCGTTCGCTGACCGGTTGGATGCCGGAAATCACACCCTCGGCGACCTGCGCCGGCAATTTCGGACGGTTGACCGGATTGAGGTCCTCATACGGATACGGATTGAACATAAAACTCATCGCAAAACACTCCCTGTTTTCGGTTAAAATGCGTAAAACTCAAAAGCATTGAGCCTGGCGAACAGCTCCAATTGCGCCCGCACATCTCCTTCAACCGCAGCAAAATGCTGAGTTGCGCCGACCCGGAGGATGTTTTCGAACAGCTCGCTGACCGGGCCTTTTGTACGGAAATCAGCGTGCGAATAACTGCACAAAGCATGTTCACCAGGCAGCGCCTCTGCCGTGAAACAGACGATTTTGAAATTGTCCTTGCCTTGGGAAAAATGCGCTAACGTCTTCAGCCCCGCTGGAATGCGATACCAGGCAAAGGGCGCGCCAGCGTATTTGAAGGAAGTTTTGGCAAAACGGGTGTCTCGGGAGATTCGCACATGATCGGCAAAGCGTTCGTCTGTGTAATCATGCGGTCCGGCGTGACCAGCGGAAAAGGTGTTGCCGCCTTGCTCAACATAAAACGGCTCGACGTAATTGATGTGCTTGCCAGTCAGTTGCCTCAGAATATAAAAGATAACGCCGGCGCCAATATCTCCTTCCGGAGTCAAGATCGCATCATGCGCATGGAAAGTCGGCGGATAAAAGCCGGGGCGCAGTCCGATGGTATGAAACAACTCGTGGTCAACATCATTAAAAATCAGTGCGTCAAGCTCATATTGATCGCGCAAGGCGCCCAGCGCCAGCGATGCCCGGGCCGACTCCCGGAACAGCCGCGCGTCAACATCCGGCTCGACAAAGTAACGCGAGGAGAGTTCCGCCACCCAGGCATCAGCGGCTTCGTCGCTGATCGCGTCTGTGGCCGCCTTCAACGACGCATAGCTGATAAAGTCCAGCTCAGGGCCGATGCGGGAAAAGACTTTGTAGGGATCGACGTAGGTTGAACACATGATTCGATTGTAAACCGGCAGCAATCCGAAGCGCGCCCGGCGCAACTGCGCCTTGGCGTACGATGCCGAAATGAAAGTTGCCAGACGGCTTTGGACATCGGCGAATTTTCCCACCATCACCTCGACTTTCCGCCCCAGGCGCGGGATGGAGCCGGACCCCTCAAGGCTGCCGACCAGTCCGCCCTGGGCAAGGAATTCGATAAAGTCATTCTCATCTCGCGTATCGCTGTAGGGCATTTTGTCCCGGGTCGGCAAATACAAGGCCAAGGGAATATCGAACATATCGCGCAAGAACGCAATCCAGGGGGAGTCTTCGCTCCAGGACAAAAATGTGCAAATGACGCAATCGACTTTTTCCTGCATAAAAAACAGGATAGCCTTTTCCATGTCTTCCCGTTCGTAGGCAACGCCTGGGAAAGCACATTCGGCCAATTCGCCCAGCTGAGCAGTCAATTCCTCCCCAAAACGCCCCCGGCGCTCTTCATACGTGCCGTCTTCACAACCAGCGCCGAGCTGGCGAAAACGACGGCAGCCCACCAGCAAAACACCGACTTTCGGCTTATTCCTTTTCATCACGTTTCCCCCTGATTGTCCTCTTGCTGATTGTCTTCTTGCTAATCATATCATGCGTGCGCAGAATATATTCTTCAGCGCGTTCCAAGTCTTCTGAAACCAAGCTGATAACCAAAAAGTCAAGCACAAAATACTGCGCAATCCGAGAAGTCATGGCGCCTAGGCGGAAAATCTTTTCATCGGACGCCGTAAGCAGGTTGACATCTGCCAGCTTCGCCAGCTTTGAATCAGGATAATTGCTTACCGCTATCACCGGAACTTTCTTCTTCGCGGCAATTTCGGCCATTTCGCAGACATGGTTGGTGTCTCCGCTGAAGGAGATAGCCAGCACGGCGTCGTCGGGATTGCACAAGCCAAGAAAAATCCTGGCGAATTCGGCGTCCTGGTGAAAGACGACCTTGAAGCCAAGCCGTATCAGCTTGATCTGGATGTCCTCCGCAACAATCCCGGAAATGCCCGCAGCCAGCAGGTAAATCGTCTTTGCCCCAGACAATATCTGCACTGCCCGGGAAACAGCCTCCTCTTCCAGCAGCCCGATAGTGTCATAAAGCGTTTTGACGTTGTTGTCCAAAAAATCTTTTTTCAGGCCGGCAAAGGTGTCTTCCGACGTCGGCTTCACTTTCACCGGCATGAACTCAGCGGCCAGAGACTGCTTCAAATCCGAAAAGCCGCTGTAGCCAAGCTTCTGGCAGAAACGGATCACCAATGCGTCATCGCAACTGCAGAGCTCCGCAATGTCCCGCACCTTGTTCCGGATGATCCGAGTCGGGTCTGCCAAGATGCAATCCGCAATGTCGCGATACTTGCCGCTCAACTTCGAATGCAGCCGCTGAATCTGTAAAATGCACCTGGGAGTAATGTTCATAGCCGCCGCCTTAGTCAATTTTATTGAAACGATTTCTAAATATAGTCATCTAATATGAGAATGCAAGCTGACTGCAATAGATTAGGGGCGAGGGGCGAGGGGCGAGGGGCGAGGGGCGAGAATTAGGGGCGAGGGGCGAGGGGC
>JAAZKI010000035.1 GCA_012799905.1 Lentisphaerota bacterium
ATAACTTGTCGCTGCTGATCATGGCCATTGTGACGGCGCTGATGCTGGCGTTTCACGCCCATGTGCTGCTGCGTGAGCCGGGGCGGGTCGTGTGGGTCGTCGTTGCCGCTGCCGTGACCGTCGCCCTGGGCGCTTTTTATCTGTTGCCCCTGGCTGAACAGCTGACCACGACAAAGTTTATTGTCAGTTCCATTGCCAAGGGCGACATTGCGGTTCGGGCAGTGCCTCTGACCAGGCTGTTCCTGGAGCTGCCGTATATGAAAATGGAGCATTGGATTCCCCCTGGCATCGGCGTCATTTTAATCATTGTGCTGCTCCAACGCTGCCGCCTGACCAGCGGGTGGACCGCGCCCGAGCACTATCGGGATGCAATGCTGATCGGCGGCATTGTCTCCCTTCTGGCAGCGACTAATTTTCTGCCCTGGGAAGGCATGTTCCGGGCCTTGGCCGTCATCCAGTTCCCGTGGCGGTCTTATCTGCCCGCGACTGCCTTCCTGGCTCTCGGCGGCGGCCTTACCCTGGCGGCGCTGACCGCCGGCGATCCGAACCGCGAACGCCGCTGGCTAGGTATTCTCTTGGTCGGGTGCGGCGCTGCCTGGTGGCTCAACGTCGGCTACATCTATACAGCCAAAATCTATGAAGGCAATATGTTCAAGCGCTTTGTGCCCGGCGCCAAGCAGGAGGCCTCCGGCGTGTGTTACTTGCCTGTGGGCAGCAAGGCGTTCCTGTATCAGACCCGGGGTGATGCAGTGCTGGCAACCCCGGATTTGCCGGTCACAGTGAGTCGACCCAAGCATGGCGTGCTGGAAGTGCAATTCAGCGATAATACCGCTGGCTCAACGCTGGAACTGCCGTTGTTCTACTACCTCGGCTACCAGGCGCGACTGACTGCGCCAGACGGCAAGTCGCGCTCTCTGTCAGTGCAGTCGTCAGACCAGCATCTGGCGGAAATCGTTTTGCCCGAGGACGTGCCGGCCGGCAGCATCACTGTGCGCTACGTCGGAAGCAGACTGCGACGCGCGGCCGTTTGCGTGTCCCTGGCAACGCTTGTCGCCCTGGCCGTTGCCGTCACTTGGCGGCGACGGAAGGCGAAGACGGCCGCCGCGACCCCGCAATAGTGCGATTTTCTGATATTTCTGGGTGTCTAGGTTGATTTTTGTCGGTTGAGGAATAAAATTAGCGATTTGCAGGTGGCTGTTGCCGTGTTGATGCTGTTCGGCCTGCTGTCATGGCATGATGGCGCCATGACGTCGGTCAACAATGAAATATCCTGCCTCTGGGAAAGGGAAGCACGTGATGATACGAAATCTACTTAATTATCTGACCGTGGCGATGATGGCTCTTGTCTTGTCCTGGTTGTGGACGATAGGGGCGGCCCAAGCTCAGGACGCTGCTGGAGATGGCATTGACGAACTCCTCCAGAGCGCGGAGACGGTCGCGGCGCCGGCTGTGACCGCCCCTGACCCGGAACAGCCGGTTTTCTATTCCTATGGCCGCGAAATCGTCATCGGCAAATACTCGATCATCAACCAATGGATGTCCGGCCGACGCGCGACTGAACCGGCCCCAGCCGAGCCAGACCAGCGCTTCTGGCGCTTTTTCATGCATGGCGTGACCGACGCCGGCGCAATGCCAAAGTCGTGGACCAGCTGCCTCGGCCCGGAACAGAACCCGGAAGACGTGCTCGACTTCCAGGCCGACATCAATAACGAGATGAAATCCTCTAATCTGCCGGCTATACGCTTGGCCGGCGGTCAAAGCATCCTGCTGAAAAAACCGATTCTAAGCGCTGCGGAATTGAGCCAGCTGCGCGGCAGCTACCTGCGACTGTTTATCTGGATTAAGGCCGACAATACCGGCCAGGGCGCTGAACTCTGGCAGGGCGCGCCAAGCATGGAGCCAATTCTGCAAGACGCTGCCGGCAACTTGATCGACGTCGAGACAACCGTGTTCAAAACCCGCGGCACCTACCCGTGGTTCTGCTATCACATGGACTTGGCCGTGCCTTTTAATCTGGACCTGAAAGAGGCCGCCGCTGAACCTGCCGCCGCTGCCGCCGCAGAGCCCGGCGCTGTTGCGACCGAGCCAGGAGCCGCCGCCGAACCAGCCGCCCCTGCCGCCGCCGCAGTCCCGGCTGACCCGATGGACGTACTGGGCGGCTTCATTGACCTGGTGCCAAGGCAATTGGCAAGGCCTGAGCCGACAGAAGAGAAGGGCAGCGCCTTGCCGCCCGGAGCAGGACTCTTCCTGCGCCTGGCCAACCCGGCCTCGGGCACAGCCTGGTTTTCTACGTTGTCCTGGAAAAGGACGCCGTATGCCGAGTCGCTTTTCAACACCCGCACCAAGGCCACCCGCGTCGATCCGCGCTACGGAACCCTGGCGCCTAACGCCGAGTACGATGAACTGCCTATGCATTTCTTCTACGGCCTGTGCCAGCGTCAGCATTGGGACTTCCTGCTCGGAACCAAGGTGCTGCCGAATCTGACCCGCGTCGCCAACCTGAAAGCCTATCTGAAAACAGCGCCTAACGATTGGGCGGACATGGTTCACGTGGTGCCCTTACTGGTCTATACGCACAACTGCGGCGTCCTGTTGGAGACAGCGCCGCCATTTGAAAAGGATTGGAATCGCGTCCTGGCTACGTCGCTGCGGGAGATGCAGGACTTGCGCACCGGCATGTGGAAAGTGAATGGCCAGCCGAACTTGCTGGCTACCTGGAAGATCGCCAACAATAGCTTCAACCCGACCCGACAGCAGCGCGCCGACCGTCCCAAGCAGCCGACGCCCTGGCTGAGCGTTGATGAGATGCCGCTGTCCAATGCCGAGGCCATGGTCAACACCCTCCTGAAAACGCAGCGTCCTGCCCCGCGCAGCAGTCTGAAGGCCGGCTGGAATTTGTATTTGTTCACCCGCGAGGACTTGGATACGCCGGCTCAGCACGTGCCCTGTGACATCGTGGCCACGGCCGCCGCCGTCAACCTGCTCGCCCAAGCCATGCCGCTGGTGAGCGACCAACTCCAGGCGCAGGCCAGCGAAGCGATCTACCAGGCTTGGCATTACGTGATGAAGTTCCTGGTCTTCCGCGACTTGGGTATCTGGCGCATGCGTCACGGCGACCAGGAAGCGACCTCGCCGGCTTTCTTCTATGCCTTCCTGGAAGCGACGCCCTGGCTGGAAATGCGCCAGGTGCCCGGCGTGCAGCCGCCAGTGGTGGAAGCCTTCCAGGGCGCAGGTGGAAGAATGTCCTTCAAATGGATCAACCCAC
>JAAZKI010000281.1 GCA_012799905.1 Lentisphaerota bacterium
GAAATCGCGGCGCGGCTGCAAGGTGATTGGGTGGAGGGTCACTTCCGCCTGGAGCTTGTGGCTGCGGCCGGAGTCCGGGGTGGCCTGGATAGTGATGTTGCCGGCGCCGGGCTTGGCATTCGGGCCGGGGCGCACGGAAATCCAGAAGGCGTGGGTTTCGCTGCCGGGCAGCAGGATGGTTTGCTCTTCGAACAGTGGGTCAGGCACATAGCCGGGAATTTGGTCGGCGCCTTCTATGTCTTCCGGCGGGATGGGCGCAGGGTGTGTGTTCAGATGACGAACCGGGATGTAGCCCACGCGGCGGACGCGGATGTCCCAGCCGTCCGGGCCAGTGGCCGTGACCGTGAATTGCCGCGGCGCCAAGCCGTCATGACGCAACAGCACTTGAAAGCTGACTCTTTCGTTGAGGGCGGCGTCAAGACGGAGTCTTTTGCGGGTTTCGACTGGGGAGTTCGGGTAGAAGCGCACTGAACTCGTGGCTAACCAGGATTTGAAGGTCATGGCAATTTCTTTCTGGGTGGGCTGGAATAAGGTTAGGGTTTGGTGCGTTGAAGACGACTGGGGGATTGGGCCAGCACGAGCCGCAGGCTGTCTGTCAATCTTTGTCCACGGTCGTGATTTTGACGTCCTTGAACATGTGTGTGTTGTCGCAGGTGCGCAGGGGCTTGCCGCTGGCGGTGGTGACGTTTTTTAGGATTACTTCTTCGCCTCTTACATAGGGGTATTTTTCCACGTATGCGTCGCTGGTATTGCTGCGGTTGAAGTTAGCGAAGATAGCTGGCCCCTCGTATGGGTCAGGGTGGTTGCGGTCGTCGATATGGAGGCCGTCAATGGTGATGGTTTTCGGCATGTAGCAGGTGTAGCCGAAGTCATGCTGGCCGCTGTAGCTGCCGCCAATCAGGCTGGCGGAGACCGTCCTGCCGGCGGCTGGGATGAAGACGCAGTTGCGGATGATGAAGTCGCCCTCCCAGGTGCAGCCGTAGTCCGTGCGCAGGCCAACGAGGTTGGAGCCGTTGGCGGTTGTATTTTCAATCAGCAGGGTGCCGGTGCCGGTGACGCTGATGCCGGCAGAGCCGATGGTGGAGTTGCGGATGGTTGCGTTCGCCACTCCCATGTGGGCGTCAAAGCGAGACAAGGAACAGCCCTCATACAGGAGATTCTTGCAGTAGTTCGACCCCATGATGCCCCAATAGGTGCGGTCGTTGATGTCGTTGGTTTGCCGGCAGTTGATAAAAGAGACGTGGGTGGCGCGGCCGATGCTGATGTCGTACGTACCCATGGAGACGGGCCTGCCAGCAGAGCCAATGGTGCGATAGGTCTTGTGGCCGGTCAGGATAGTGTCGCGCACGGTTACATTAGAGCAGCGAAAGATGTTGAGGAAGCCGCCGTAGGGCGCACCGTGGTCGCCTTCGTCGACAACGTAGTGCTCAAGGCCTTCGACCAGGGTATTGGAGCGCCGGATGGCCAGGCTCCGGTTGTAGTAGGCGTATTTTGACTCGTGGGCATTGGCTCTGGTGGTGAAACGCCCGCCGGTGACTTTTAGCTGGGTCGTGTCAATCGGGTAGGCCGTCAACTCGGTGAATTGGTCGAAATCCCACAGGGGCGGGGTTTTCGGGTCGATGTCGCCATTGGTTTCGACGATGAAAATGTCGGTCTGCGGCGTGCCTTGATTCTGGTTGGCGCCATAGCGGATATAGCGCTTGACGTTTTTGTCCGTGGCGCAGACGAGGCTGCGCTGGGGGAGGGTGACGCCGAGGTTGGTCTGCTGTCGCTTCAAGTTCTTGACGCCTTCCACTGGATGCGATGCCAGTTTTGAGCTAACCAGGAAGATGGCGGTTGAACGGTTTTCGACGTTGGTGTCGTCAATGAAGAATTCGGCGTTGCCGAAGTCGGTATCGGTCTGGATGATGGCGGTGGCGTCGGTTCCGCCGATATAGTATTTGGCGTCTGTGTCGGCTTTCACGGGCAGGTTGTGTTGATTGGCAAAGGCATGGGCGCGTATGATGGCCTCGATGTCGTCGGTCACACCGTCGCCGCGCGCGCCGAATTCGCTGTAGAGGACGGCTGTTCCGAAGTTTTTGCGGAAGTCATACGTTTCTGGCATGGCGAGGGTTCCTTTCGAGGGGGAGACGATGCTGGCGAAGAAGGCATGGA
>JAAZKI010000067.1 GCA_012799905.1 Lentisphaerota bacterium
ACGCCGCAGGTGTGGTCCACCGGGCCGGGGCAGCCCATGCCAATCCCGGCCAACTGCTCCGGGCTGGCGCCGGCATTGTCCAAGGCCTCGCGAATCGTCTGAAAAATACGCTGAAGGGTGGCTTCCTTGCCCTCCTGCGCCTTTGTCTTGCGCTTCTGAAAGCCAAGCACCTTGAAGGCGTCGTCAAAGACATGCGCACACATCTTGGTTCCGCCTAAGTCAAATCCCAGCCAAAGTTTTTTGGCTTCCGCCATAGTTGTCTATCCTCTCTTCTAATGATGATGCCTGACGTAGAATACCTCCCGGAGTGATACGCCGGGCAGGAACGGTTGCGAAATTAGAAAGCCGGATGTGCGCGGCGCCCGTCTCTGAGCACCGCCCGGTCAGTGGGATTCAACCTAAAAAAACCGTTGCCGCTGCGGTCAGCGCCAGATGGTCCTGAACGCCGGCCGTTTCCCGGATGCTGTGCATGGCCAGGATCGGCGTGCCAACGTCCAGCCCCTCCAGGCCCAGCAAGGCTGCGCAGGCCGGGCCAATCGTGCTGCCGCAGGGCATATCCGCGCGATTGGTGAACGACTGGCAGGGGATGCCTGCCTGTCGACACTTAGCAGCGAAACGCTCCGCGCTCAAGGCGTTGGTGCAATAACGCTGCGAGACATTCGTTTTAATGGCCACGCCGCCACCGATGACCGGCGTGGCAGTGCTGTCATATTTGTCCAAGTAAGATGGATGCACGGCATGGGCGGAGTCCATTGACAGCAGCTGCGACCCAGCCAGCGCTCGCAGGCAATCCTCCGCATCGCCGCCCAAAGCCAGCACCACGCGGTGCAGGACGTCACGCAAAAACGCCGAATTCGCCCCTTGGGCACTGACGCTGCCGACTTCCTCATGATCAGCCAGGAAAGCGACGCTGACAGCTTCGGCGGCAGTCGCTCCAACCAAGGCGGCGATGGCTGCATGGCAGGAGGTAAGATTGTCCAGCCGCGGCCCGGTCAGCAGGTCACGCTTGAGGCCGCTCAGTTGAGCCGGCGTCTGTTCATACAGGAACAATTCATAGCGGGCTGACGTCTCTGCCGGGCAGCCGACAGCGTCATCCAGGCGTTGGCGCAGGTCTGCTGGCGATGTCAGGCCTAGGCAGGCGGAAAGATGCTGCCTGGGGTTGTAGGCGAATCCCTGGTTGATATCGCGGTTCAGGTGTACGGCCAAGTTAGGGATGACGGCCAGGGGTTCGTCCAGATTGAACAGCCGGACTTCCAGACCGCTAGGCGTTGCCCAGACCGCTCTTCCGGCCAGGCCGAGGGGCCGGTCCAGCCAGGTGCTGAGGATGACCCCGCCATAGACTTCCACCGGAACCATCAGCAGGTTGGCGACATCAGCGCTGCCGGGCAGTTTCACTTTCAAGCCAGGGCTGTCCGTATGGGCGGTCAACAGACGGAATCCAGCCTCCGCCGACCACTGCGCCGGCAACCGGAACGCAATCAGCGCTGAACCGTTGCGCTCCACCACATATTTCCCGCCAGCCGTCAACGACCACCGATCACCTTCGGACAAACACACAAATCCGGCCGCTTGCAGGCGCTGTCGGGCATTCGCGGCCGCGTGAAATGCGGTCGGGCTGGCGTTGATATAGCGCAAAAGGTCATCAATAACTTCTGTCATGTTTTCATCTCTGAGCCTGCCAGCAAAAAAAAAATGCCCTCTGCAATGGCTTAAATATAAGGACTTTTCCGGCACAAGCAAACTATACACCGCCATTCGCGCTTGCGTCAACTTTGCTTTGCGTTTATAGTATTACTTTCACCAATTCCTAACAAACTATTCCCCAGTCCGTCCGTTCTGGCCGATTCTTTCCCGATGCCGGCCATGTTGCCCTGGCTTTAGGACGCCGAGCGCCGCCGGCTGATGGCGGAAAGAACCAACCATAAGGAAATGAAATTGTCATGAGTGGAGAAATCATTGTCGTAGGCACTGTTTCCGACGATCCGTTGGCCAGCGACGTCGCCGCCAGCATGGGTCAGGAAGCGGACATCTCCGACCTGATGTCCATCAAGAGTTTTGCCAACACGGAATTCTGCCCGCGCTTCCTCTATGACGAAAATGACATGACCAGAATTGGCCGCAGCCTGGAAGGCAAGACTGTCGTCATCGTGTCGTCGTGCAGCGGTGAATATACCCGCAATTCCCGCGCTATGCGGACGTTTCTGGTCGCCCGCGCTGCCAAAGACAATGGCGCCCAACGCGTCGTCCTAGTCGAGCCGGACTTGTTCTACAGCGCCCAAGACCGCGGCCCGCGGCCAGAACACGGCTGCGTCGATTTTACCCGCTCCGAGGCCGACTACAAGAAATTTGACGGCCAGCCCTTTTCGGCTGCCCTTTATGCCGAACTTCTGAAGACAAGTGGGGTTGACGACGTCCTGACGGTTCACAACCACTCGACCTCGGTGCAGAAATTGTTCATGCGTCAGTTTGACGGCAATTTCTTCAATATCTCCCCTGCCCGGCTTTATGCCGAGTACCTGGCCAACCACGAGTTTGTCCAGCATCCCGAACGTCATATGGGCTTTGTGCTGTGCGCGCCTGACCGGGGCGCAACGCATTTAGTCTCGGAAGTCTACAACTATCTGACCGAGAATGCCCGGAACATGCTGCTGCCGATGACGCCGTCCATGCTGATGATGGACAAAGAGCGCTGCAGCGAACGGAAAGTGATCATCAAGGCGCACAAAGACAGCCCGACCCGCCTGGAGGAAATCGCTGGCCGGGAAGTCGTCGTCTTTGACGACATGGTTCGCACCGGCAACACCATCGTCGAATGTTGCAAGAGCCTCAAGGCGGCTGGCGCCCTCCGGGTGATTTTCGTGGTCACCCACTTCTATTCTTCACCGGAAGTGAAAGAGAATCTGAATGACGCGTCGGTGGACGAGATCATCACCACGAACACCCTGCCTAGCATCCTCAACCGCGACATGCAGGGGCGCCTGCGGCGCAAGATGCTTATCCTGAAAATCGAGCGCCTCATCGTCAACACCCTGCTGCGCGACGTGCTGAAAATCGGCCCACCGCGCTTCAAGCGGCAGTACACCATTGACATTTCCCGCAAGAACCCCCGCTGGCGTCAGACCATTGACTTGCAGGATTGAACAACGGGCGCTGCTGCGGAATCGCCTTCCCATGCCTTGTTTCTACATTAAAACTTACGGCTGTCAAATGAACGAGCGCGATTCCGAAGCGCTCGCATGTCTACTCGAAAAGCGCGGCCTGACTCCGGCGTCGTCGGAAGAAGACGCTGATGTAATCATCCTCAACACATGCAGCGTCCGGGATCAGGCGGAACGCAAAGCCATTGGCAAGGCCGGGTTGCTGAAGCGCCGGAAAGCCGTCAAGCCGGAACTGGTGATCGGCATCATCGGCTGCATGGCGCAAAACCGCGGCGAAAGCCTGCTGGAGGCATTGCCGCACATTGATTTTATCGCCGGCACCGACCGCCTGGCCGCCGTCCCTGACCTGGTTGAACAGGCCCAGGCTGGACAACGCCTGGTCGACCTGGCTCGCGACACCGGGCCAACGCCGCCTGAGGCCAATGGCCACCAGCCCGGGAACATCTGCGCCATGGTCTCGGTCATGCGCGGCTGCGATCAATTCTGCTCCTACTGCATTGTGCCCTATACTCGCGGCCGCGAACACAGCCGGTCCATCCCGGACATCGTCGCTGAAGCAACCCGCCTGGTTGAGGCCGGAACCAAGGAAATCCTCCTTCTGGGGCAGAATATCACGGCCTACGGCCTGGCGGAAATCCGACGCCGCGACAAGCAGCGTCCGCCGTCTGACCAGTCGCCGTTCGCCGACCTGCTGGAGGCGCTCAATGACGTGCCCGGTCTGGCCCGCATCCGCTTCACCTCGCCTCACGTCAGTTTTATGAACGACCGCTTTATCGACGCTGTCTGCCAGCTGCCAAAAGTCTGCAAGGCGTTTCACATCCCGTTGCAATCCGGCTCAGACCGCATCCTGTCCATGATGCGGCGCTCCTACACAGCGACAGAATACCGTGACCGCATCGCCGCCATCCGCAGCCGCTTGCCGGAAGTAGCCTTCTCCACCGACGTTATCGTCGGCTTCCCAACCGAAACCGATGAGGACTTCCGCCAGACTCGTGAACTGATGGCCGAAGTCGCCTTTGACATGGCCTACATCTTCCGCTATTCGCCGCGAACCGGAACCAAAGCCGCAGAAAAATTCCCTGACGATGTGCCTGAGGAAATCAAGCACGAGCGCAATCAGGCGCTTCTGAATGACTTGGAGCAGGCGGCGATAGTGCGCAACCGTTCTTTCCAAGGGCGTGTCCTGGAAGTGCTGGTGGAAGGAGTCAGCAAACGCAATCCAGACCGCTGGACCGGACGGTGCGACCTCAACAAAACGTGCAATTTTGCGCCGACGCCCGGCCTGGAACCGGGCATGCTGGCGCCCTTCCGGGTGCTGCGCACCTCCGCCAATTCCCTGTTCGGCGAAATCGTCTTGCCATGAAGCAGCGGCGGTTGTGGACAGAGTGGACGTACGTAGAGGGTGTCCAAAATTGTTTTTAACCACGAAAAGGCACGAAAAGGCACGAACTATTTTAGAGTTGGGTGGTGTGCAGATTGTAACATTCAGAATTTCTATCGCCTATTTCCGTCTTTTTTCTCCGACCGGTCTGCATCCTGCCTCTTGCGTACGGGAGCATTCGAACGTGGGAGGGTAAGCATCAATCACAACCGGGATGGTTGCGCTACTTTTTTGAACCGCATGCCATCCCATCCGTCTGAGCAACAATCCTATAAAAAATTTTCGTGTCTTTTCGTGTGGTTCGTGGTTAAAAAATCCCTTTCAGATGGGGTCTACGTAGTTCAAGCTAATTATTCCTCCAAAAACAGATAATGAGCCTACGATGATAGTCCTTGGCATTGAGAGCAGTTGCGACGAGACCGCTGCTGCGGTGGTTCGCAATGGGCATGACGTTTTGAGCAACGTGATTTCCTCGCAAATGGCGTTGCATGCCGGTTATGGCGGAGTCATTCCAGAGCTGGCGGCGCGCGAGCATCTGCGCAATATCTCACCAGTGGTGCAGGAAGCGCTGGCTGCCGCTCAACTCACCATCGCTGATATTTCTGCGATTGCGGTCACCAGCCGTCCCGGGCTGATTCCGGCATTGCTGGTCGGCAATGCGTATGCCAAGGGCCTGGCTGCTGCGCAGAACATTCCACTTATCGGCATCAATCACTTTCTGGCCCACATCTACGGCAGTTTCCTCGGCCAGCCGGAGATTCTGGCGGATCGCTCGTCCTATCCCATCCTGGCTCTCGTCGTCTCCGGCGGACACACCGCCATAGTGCTGATTGAAGCTGACGGCAACGCCCGCATTCTCGGCAGCACGCTGGACGATGCCGCTGGCGAGGCTTTGGACAAGGCGGCCAAAATTCTTGGCCTGGGCTATCCTGGCGGGCCAGTCATCGACCGCATCGCCAAAACCGGCAACCCGCAAGCGTATGCCTTTCCGCGCGGATTGACCGGCGCTGGCGGCAAGGCCGTCAAGCCCGAGCATCGCTATGACTTCAGCTTTAGCGGCGTCAAGACGGCCTTGCTCTATGCGGTCAAGGACAAAACGCTGGACGAGGCTGGCCTGGCTGATGCGGTCGCCAGTTATCAGGAAGCCGTCATGGAGGTGCTCGTCAGCAAGGCCATGACCGCTGCCAGCGACTTCGCCACGCCGCTGATCTGCTGCTGCGGCGGGGTCGCCTGCAATAGCCGACTGAGGGCGCTGATGACCAAGGAAACAGCCCGGCTCGGACGGCGCCTGCTCGCTGCACCACCAAAATACTGCACGGACAATGCCGCCATGGTCGCAGGTCTGGGATGGCATTATCTGCGCAAAGGCATGGTGGACGATTTGGCCATGGGAGTCGAAGCGCGGCTGGATCACTCCCTCGGCACCCTGCCCTTTGCAGCAGGCTGAAAAGGCGAGGGGCGAGGGGCGAGGGGCGAGGGGCGAGGGGCGAGGGGCGAGGGGCGAGGGGCGAGGGGCGAGGGGCGAG
>JAAZKI010000131.1 GCA_012799905.1 Lentisphaerota bacterium
CAGTCCAGATCATTCACACAGACTCCTTTCAGTTTTTTGTTTGACGGGAGGTAAGGTTGTGTTGCCTTCTACCGTCAACCGCCACTCCAAACCGTCAAAATCACGCCATTTTTCGCCGTTGCCAACACCCTGTGCGTTCGCGGGTCAGGAAGTCAGACAGCTCGACTGAGCGGCCGATCAATTCGCTCAATTCTTGTCTCCCTTGCTGCAAATCACGGTCGAGCTTGACACAATAGGCATGCAGTCCCAGGAAATAGACGCCTGTCAACGCCAAGGGCCACAGGCAGGACAGTCGCAGGGGTCGCTGATCTGGACAACCACTGGCCGCGACAAACAGGGCCAACACGCCGATACAGGTTCATATGGTGCCTGATGTCGCAGTCAGACCCAGCCCGCTAAAGCGGAGCAGCAGCAGTGTCAGGAAGCAGCCCAGGCTGATCAGGCCGGCTACGGCAAACCGATAGCGTTTCTGCTTGAACAGGACTGGCGTCACTGCCAGGGCCGCGCCCAGATAGTTGAAGAAAAGGACGACAAAAAGAGTCAGCAAAGGCCATTTTGAAGAAAAATTGCTTCGAATGATCTCATGCAGGGCACGAATCAGCAAAACCAAGCCGAGCAAGAAGACAATGCCCAGGCCGATAGCTAGCAGAATGGTTAACCAACCTGCTCGTGGAGCGAGAAGCAACGGCGCCACGTGGACGAGCGCCATGGGCAGGACTGCGCCCATCAACACCAGCCAACCTAGGCTGAAAAGCAGAACGTTTCGAGGGGAATAGCGCTTCCAGAAGCCCTCTTGAACGACTTCGACTTCTTCCGCAGCCATGGTCTTTCCTCCTTGGGCTGATTCTTCAAGGCGTAACGATCATTGCGCAGCCGTCCAATAATGTAACGAAAAATTTGCTAAAAAGCAAATTTACATGCTGTTGCTCATTGCCAAATGGAGCGCAGATGATGGATTTCGAGGTTCTGCGGCTTCACGTATCCGATCAGCGGGGTGTTTGCCCAGCGATGGATGGCGCACCCATACCAGAGCCGTCCTTCGTCCTCAAACAAGGTCATGGTATTGCGGTCGACAAACAAGCGCCAGTGCAGTGTCCCTGACGCCGGATAGCGCAGTTTAGCAGCGCCGATGCGCACCTCTCTGGCCATGCCGTCAAACGCTATGTCATTGCCGTAAATAGTCAGGTACCGCGTTTCACCGCCCGTGGCAAAGCAAAGTTCGTGACAGCCGGTGTCCTCTTCGCAACGCAACACCTTCAGCTCCGGCACTGGCTGCGCCAATAGTGCGCCCTGCCGCAAACGCAATTCCACCGGCATGGTCATAGATTGCGAAAACACCTTGTTGCGGACAAAATCCTGCTGCCAGGCCAGGTAGACGATACGGTCGTCCGGGATGTTCTTGAAGGTCTGGCCAGCGTAGATGCCTCGGCCGGTCTCCGAGCGTTGGAAAAAGCGGCCGCTGTTGGCGGCGACAAACCGCCCGCCATCAAAACTGCCTGCCAAGTAGTTGCCATTGGCTTCCAGGACGATGACCTGGCGGGCGCCAGTCACCTCGTCGGTCATCATCAGCATGTCAGGGCACTCGCGTCCGCCTGGGATGGTCAATCGCGATGTTTCCTGCCAGGCGAGCAAATCGTCGGACTGGAACAGGGCGAACTCGCGCGACTTATCTCCCAGGTAGAGCATCAAGCGCCAGACTCCGGCCTTGTCATCCCATATCACGGCTGGATCGCGCTCCTTGTCCTGCGTCAGCGGCCCGATGACCGGATTGCGGTCATAGCGGCGGAAGGTTGCTCCGCCGTCCGTACTGAAAGCAATGCCCTGGGTGTGGACAGAGCCGGCAGCAGTGTAGAACAGCAAAATGGGCGGAATGCCGTTATTTTCGCCGAGTCCCGATGTGTTGTGCGTATCGACGACAGCGCCTCCGGACCAGACTGCTCCGGTCTCGTCCGGCGCCAGGACGGTTCCAAGTTCCTGCCAATGCACCAGGTCCGTGCTGACAGCATGGTTCCAATGCATCGCCTCCCAGGCCGAGGAATAAGGATTATGCTGATGAAACAGGTGGTAGGCGCCATTAAAATAGCACAGTCCATTAGGGTCATTCAACCAGCCGCGGCGTGCGGAGTACACCAGTTGCTGGCGATCGCTTTCGTTATACGCCTTTTCCATGTCAGACTCCCTGATTGCGTGCCGCCTCGATCACTTCCATGACGCGCCGGGCCTGCTCAAGGGTCACCATCGGTTGCGCCTGACCCAGCAAGGCGTCGCGCAGGTTTTCATAATAGCCCTGCCAGCGTCCCGGGATGGTGGGGACGCGCTCCTCGCCGTCGGCAGTCTTCAATGTGCCGAAGTCAGCCGGGTTTTCCTTAGCCGCGTCGATATCGCCGTCAGCCTGGGCTTTTTCCTGCGGGTCCAGGCCATACTTGATAAAGGTTCCCTCTGTTCCACGCAGATAGAAGCGCGGCTTGGTGATCATGGCCATGCTGGACAAATCCAGAACCGCAGTCCTGCCATCTTGAAAGGCGATGACGACCAGGGCTTCGCTTTCAGTGTCTGTTTCCGGCCAGTCGTAATGACGTCGGCAATAGACATGCGCCACTGGCGCCGGGAACAGCAGCAGCGCCTGGTCAATCAGGTGCGCGCCAAGGTCATAGAGTTTGCCGCCGCCTTGTGCAGCCTTGCCGCGCCAGCCGCCCCAGGCGCCAAAACCCTGCCAAGACATCTCGGCCCAGCGCAAATCACCCAGCCAGCCAGTGGAAAGCAGATTTTGCACGGTCAGAAAATCACCGTCCAGACGACGGTTTTGAAACACTGTCAGTAGTCGCCGGCTGGCCTGCGCCGCCGCGATCATAGCATCGCATTCAGCGAGGTCAAGGCACATCACTTTGTCCGTGACAACGTGCTTGCCTGCCTGCAACGCTGCCACCGACAACTTGGCGTGGGTCGCGTTCGGGGTTGCCAGGACGATGACATCGACCTGCGGATCAGCCAGGGCCTCTTCGAATGCTGCATATGTGCGGCAGTTCCAGTCCTGCTCCGCCTGCTGGCGTTTCTCAGCGCTGGAGCTGACCACGCCATGCAGCGTCAGGCCGGACGTCCGGTTAATCAGATACGTGTGGCACTGGCGGCCCCAGCGGCCGTAGCCGACTACCACGACCCGAGGCGAATGTGATAAAACGTCGTACATGAAAATGACCTTTACCCCAGGGCGGCGCACCCCCTAACGGGGCCATTTGCCCTGATTTTTTATGTTTCTGCCCTTCAGACCATGTGGACATGGTGGATATCGTAGTCCAAGCTCAACTCGCCCCTCGCCCCTAACGAATTATGAATTATGAATTATGAATTATGAAATGCGCCTCAGCATTCAGCATTCAGCATTCAACATTCAACATTCAGTCCCTCGTCCCTAAAAAAAATCTGTATCATCTGCGCGATCTGCGGATAGAACAACAATTTCTCGCCCCTCGCCCCTCGCCCCTCGCCCCTAAAAAAAGCCCCTCGCCCCTATTTTTCGCAGCTTGCGGGAACGTTGACCCACTGCTTCTTCTTGGCGGCCTGGTACATAGCATCCATGACAACGGAGCGCAAGGCCGCTTCTTCCGGGGTCACCAAGGGAACCTTCTTGCCATTCAGAGCGTCGAGGAAAAGTTCAAAGGCGTGCGGCAGGGCCGGCGGCAAGTCTGTCCACGCAGTCACGCCATCAGCGCCTTCGAGTTTAGCGCTGGTCAGATAGAGCTGGTTGCCGATGACGCAGGCGTGTCCTTCGACGCCGCTAATCAGGACTTTAACCGGGTCAGCCACGTCCACCCAGCCAGCGGCCAGGGAGGCTATGCAGCCATCCGGGAAACGCAGCAGGCCCTCGCCACATTCGTCGCATTGACCATAGCGGCCAGTAGCCACGGCAGTGTCAGCAGTCACGCGCTCAGGGGTTCCGCACCACCAGAGCAAAAGGTCAAGCACATGCGTGCCCAGGTCGCCAAAAGCGCCGCAGCCGGCAATGGCCGGGTCAGCCATCCAGCTCCAGTCAGAGTCAAAATACCCGCGCAACGAGCCGGCATGGCAATTGGACAGACGGATGCGGGTGACCTTGCCGAACAGCCCTTCCTGCAATTTCTGGCGCAGGAACTGATAAATCGGCATGCCGCGCATGAAATAGCCGGTCTGGAAAATGACGCCGGCCTGGCGGATTGCCTTGGCCATGACCTGGGCGTCTGTCCCAGAGAAGCCGAGCGGCTTTTCCACAAACATGTGCTTGCCAGCGGCAGCGCTGCCATTGACCAGGTCGGCGTGACGATTCGTCTCGGAGCAGATGATCACCGCGTCAATGTCGGAATCATTCCAGATAGCCGAGGGTTCGGAGGCGACAGCAGCATTATTCAAAGCCGCAGCGTTCTTAGCCGCGCGCTCTGAATCGTGGTCCCAAACCGACTTTACCTGGACGTCTTTGCGATCCAGCAAGCGTTTTACAAAACCGGGAGTGTGAATGTGTGCGGCGCCAAGCAAGGCAAGTTTTTTCATGATAACAGACCTTTTTTGCTTTATCCCAGAGCCCTATGCATAACTCTTTGCAGGACAATGGGATAAATATGTTTTTGAGGTTATTGGACTACTATCGACCAACTTCTTGTTTTTTTGTGAAAGATTATCTTCAAATTAGCGTTTATGTGTCACCCCTGGCGGGGTGCGTGAGCCGCAGTGTTCGAAACTAAGTCAAGCATTTTAGAAAACGGTGAGGTCAAGAGAAAGGAGGGTCAACGAATACGACCAAATCCTACCTGTGCGGTTCCGCGACCGTACAGAAACCGTTGC
>JAAZKI010000091.1 GCA_012799905.1 Lentisphaerota bacterium
AGGGGCGAGGGGCGAGGGGCGAGGGGCGAGGGGCGAGGGGCGAGGGGCGAGGGGCGAGGGGCGAAAGTAAGCTTGGGCTATGCTGTCCACCATGTCCACTTCTGTCCACGTCCACTCACCACTAAAGTCCACTTCAGTCCACAGTCCATCGTCTACTGATGTCCATTAAAGTCCACTTCCGTCCATTGTCCATTGTCCACTAAAAGTGCCTCATCCGCGAAGCTTGGCTCTGAAGCTCACCGGAACTCCGAGTATCAATAACTGCTCCAGGACAACTCAACGTAAAACCAGCCGCCAGCCTGATTGCAATTTGCCGTCGCCTGTATAATTTAAAACGCATCCCCGGCCGGGGCGCCGAGGTTCCCGTCCCCCGCTGACTTATCTGGCGGGCGTTTTCTCGACTCATTTTCTCGTGAAGGTTCCATTCATGCGCATCGCGGTTCTGACCGATTCCCATTATAGTTCCACCGAAGCCATCACCTGCGGCACCCGCCAGACCGGCATTGCCGACATACTAATGCGCCGGGCGGCATTCCGCCTCAACCGCCTGCTGCGGCCGGATGTCACCATCCTCCTGGGCGATATGGTTGACACCGGTCACCTAGCCAGTGGCCAGGACGACTTACGCACACTCTGGCAGCACGTCAAGCTCATCAGCTCCCCGGTCATTGCCATCCCTGGCAATCACGACGGCGCGGTCGACGATTTTTACCAGGTTGCGCCCCGACCGGAGCCAATAGTTGATGTCGCCGGCGTTCGTTTTGTTGTCAACATCGACCCGGAGCGTCCTGGCTGCAACGCTTTTCGGGAGGAGCACGGCCTTGCCCGCCTGGCCGAGGCCCGGCAAGGTTGGAGCGGCCCCATCGTCTCCTTGCAGCATGTTCCGGTTTTTCCCCCGGGGCTGCACTCTTGCCCTTACAACTATGTTAATGCGGAGGCTGTGACTACCGCCGAAGCCGCAGTCGGCGTCACTCTCTCCCTGAGCGGCCACTACCACCCCGGCTTCGGTACATTGAGCGCTGGCGGCGTCACCTACCTGGCCGCCCCGGCGCTGTGCGAAGGGGAATTCCCCATCACCCTGATCGACCTGGATGAAAAAGGCGGCCTGACGATAAGTTACGAAAACCTCAAAATGCCGGAAACAGCCGGTTTGGTTGACACGCACGTCCACACTCGCTATGCTTACTGCAACGAGAACATGGAACCAAATCGCATTGCGGCTTTTGCTCATGCCTTTGGCCTGGCCGAATTCCGCCTCAGTGAACACTCCGGCCATCTGCTGCATACTTGCCCTGACTATTATCGCGCCCAGGACGCCACCATCCCGGCCCCGCCCGCAAACCGACGGCTGGACGCGTACCTGGCCGAGATGGCAGCAGCCGGCATCCCAGCAGCCTGGACCGGCCTGGAAATCGACTGCCGACACGATGGCACCCCCCTGTTGGCGCCAGCCGATTGGGAACGCATTCCCTTCCGCATCGGAGCCCTCCACCAAATGCCCAGCATCCACCGCCGCCTGGACGTCAGCCCAGAAGCGCTTCGGGACGAATTTCTCGGCCTGATGGAACGGTTCTTGCAATATGGCTTTTTCAGCCTGGCGCATCCATTCAGGGTTTTCCGCCGCGCCAAACTGCCGATTCCGCCAGGGTGCTTTTCCCCGCTCGTGCGCATGCTGAAGGAAACTGACACCGCAGCGGAAATCAACTTCCACACCAATGAGCCGCCAGTCGAATTTTTCCGGGAATGTCTGGATGCCGGCGTCAAGGTCACGCTCGGCAGCGACGCCCACAACCTCTACGAAGTCGGCGACTTTGCGCTGCACCTTGACTTTCTCAAGCGCTGCGGCTTCAACGGTGACTGGCGCGACATCATCAGAGCATAGCCGGCCGCCCTGGTCAATTCTTTCGTGTCGGCACATCCGTTCGGCTGCGAACACGTTCCAGCCAGGTCTCGACCAGCTCATCCGAAGTGAACTCTTGGCGTGGCAGCCTCGGCGTCTGACCCAGCCGAGCGCTTTTACCAACCCCGAGCGGATGATACGGCTGGAGATGTATTTCCTGCACGCCCGGCAGCGAATTTGCCAGCTCAGCGATGCCATCAAGATGTTCGGCATCATCATTGACGCCCGGCACCAGCGGACAACGCAGGATGATCGCGGCGCCAGCAGCGTCAAGGCGACGTAGGTTGTCCCGGATCAGGCGATTGTCCTGACCGGTGAACTCACGGTGACGTTCCGGGTCAGTGGCCTTGACATCATATAGGAATAAGTTGACGAGCGGAACCAGCTCGCGCAGGTGCTCCCAAGGCGCGAATCCGCATGTTTCCAGGCAGGAATGCAGTCCGCTCGCCTGGCCTTTCTGGAGCAGTTCGCGAGTAAAAGCGAATTGCGCGAGCGGCTCGCCGCCAGATATCGTCATGCCGCCGTCGGAGTTGTCATAAAACATCTTGTCCTTCATCACTTCCGCCAGGACAGCGTCTGTCGTCATCTCCCGGCCGACCATTTCCAGCGCCTCGGCATAGCATCTTTCCGTGCAGCGACCGCAGCGGCGGCAGGCTGCCCGCTCAAAATCATGTCGTTCCTCTCGCATGACGTGGCAATGTTCCGGGCAGACCTGAAAGCACCAGCCACAGCCGATGCACTTCTCCGGTGTAAAAAAAATCTCCTTCTGCGGATACTGCGATTCCGGGTTATGGCACCATTGGCAGCGCAGAGGACAGCCCTTGAGAAACACGGTCGTCCTGATTCCCGGGCCGTCGTGAATGGCGAATTTTTCAATATCGAAAACCAAACCGGTCTGGCTCATGGCATCATCCCTGCTGCTGACTGGCAGTTGTCCTGCTGTTTGTGTCGCGGCGCCGATTACCGGAAACTATCGGCGGCTTTTCAAGACCCCGGCGAAAACGCCTTAACATAATGCCCCAGCACAACCCTGCAACGTAATGGGTCAGCCAATGCTATAAGCTCGCACCTCACACGCGCGCGACCATTGGATGGGGGCCCCCTTAGGGTGGGGGGGCTTGATTTCTGGAACCGCAGGAAAAATAGGCCGCCAAACGCTCTTTTTCAAACGGCTTTTTGCAGAATCATAGCTATTTTGTGCTTGAACAGGATTCTGTACTGCGCGCTGGCATCATGCTTTCCATCTCTAGGCATGGCGCCAGGATGAGACCGATGACTTGTGGGAACCTAAATGAGACAGGATGAGAGGGGCGGTGCCCTGCAACTCAATGTTCAATGGGTGACCGATTACCCTGCAACCCGTTTTTTCGCCATGACTTCATTGCACAAAAACAATCCTGAGCTATTGTTTCCTTAACAATCAGGAGTTATTGTTTCTTTAAGTGCCGTACCTGTACGGCGCCCGCATGGCGGGCAAAGGTGTGTTCCGTTCATCTCAGGAGGTTCTACCATGTCATGCTGCTCAACTGCCAGACCAGACTTCGCCCAACTGGCCAACCCTGTTCGCTCTTTCCTAGACGCTGACCAGAGTCTTCTCGGTCACATTCCCACCATCGCCATTACGCCGGTTTCAGATGGCCGCCGCGGCGCTTACGAAGACAATGTGGTCAAGACCTGGGCCATGGCTGAGAAGGTCTATGACTTGATCACCAGCCAAGTCACTTTGCCGGACGGACGGCCCGTCCGCGTGGTCGTTGCCCCGGAAATCGTCTACGGCGCCCGCACCGCTGCCCGCGCCCAGCAATACTACGCCACGCAGGGCGTCAGCGCCAATATCTGGGTGGGGCGCAGCTGGTCCTACTCGGATGAACTGATGGGCGCTGCCATGGGCATCGGCTCCAGCGAATGGCAGCAATGCGCGTATGGATTGAACCAGACCGACCGCCCCGGCGCTGTCTGGCTCAAGGCCTTCACCGCTGCCATGGACGAAAAGAAACGCCCGATCTTCTGCGTGTACTCGCCGGAACTGGAAGACGAAAACGGCCCATTGTCCGACTTCGTCAGCAGCCGTCTCCTGCGCTTCGCCCGCGCTGCCGCAGCAGTAGCCTACATGCGCGGCAAGAACTACTTGTCGGTCGGCGGCGTCTCCATGGGCATCATCGGCTCTGATGTACGCCGCAACGCATTCCTCAATTACCTCGGCATGGGAACCGTGTCAGTTGACATGAGCCTGATCAACGGTCGCCTGAGAACAGGATTCTACGACCATGAGGAATTCCAGAAAGCCCTGCCCTTCTTTAAGAAATTCAAAATGGCCTTCACCAACAAGACTGCCGACCGCCGCAGCGGCCTGAACGACGAGGAATTGGTGGAGACCTGCCTGAAAATGACCCTGATCGTGCGCGACCTGATGCGGGGCAACGCCAAATTGGCTGACGCCGCCTTCGCGAAAAAACACGGCTTCACCGCAGACGTGGAATACTCCCAGGGCCATAATGCCATTGCCGCCGGCACCCAAGGCCAGCGCCAGTGGACAGACTACAACCCCAACTTCGACGTGACCGAGTCCATCCTCAACAGCTCGTTTGACTGGAACGGCGCCCGCGCACCGTATATCGTGGCCACTGAAAACGACTCCAAGAACGGCATCGGCATGCTGATCGCCAACCTCCTCTCCGGCGGTGCGCCGCAGCTGTTCGCAGATATCCGCACCAACTGGACAGCCGCTTCCATCAAAAAGGCCACCGGCGTCGCCGTTGACAAAATCTGCCCACGCGGCATCATTGACAAGCGCAACTCCGGCGCTGCCGCCCTGGACTACAGCGTCAACATCTATAAGTTGGCTGGCGCTGACCCGAAGACCAGCATCCAGGAAGTCTGGAAAAAAATCATGACGACTCCAGCTCTGCAGAAGGAACTGGCAGCGGAAGCGATCAAGAACACGGTCTACATGAACGCAGCGCTGACGTATTTCCCGGGCGACGGCCTGTCCAGCCATTTCACCTCACCAGGCGGCATGCCCATGACCGCCTACCGCTACAACATGGTCGGCGATCTGATGACTTGCTCTGTTGTGGAAGGCGAAACCGTCGACCTGCCGGAAAAAGTCGGCGCCCACATCACCCAGGTCACTGACAAGACCTGGCCGGAGACGTACTGGACCCCGCGCGGCATGACCTCGTTCGAATATATGTCCAAAATCGGCCCCAACCATGATGCCAACAGCTTTGGCCTCATCGGCGCTGATATGATCACCTTGAACGCCATGCTCCGCATCCCGGTCGATATGCACAACATCGCATCTGAAGACATCTTCCGCCCGACCTTCTGGGATCGCTACGGCGGCGATGACTACCGCGCCTGCGCCGCCCTCGGCCCGGTGTACTGAAACAGCCGCAGGCAGTCTTGACGCCTCAAGCGAAAAACGCATTCTGCCGGAGGTCTCGCCATGCTAAGAAACTACACATTGCCCATCCTTGACTTCGCTTCCGACACCTGGCGGCAGACAATCGTCGACCGGGAGCCGGGAGTGTACCTAGGCCATCCGACCACCGTCCTGCTTGACGATGGGAAAACCATCGTCACCGTCTATCCGAAAAACCATGGTTTCGGTCAGATTGTTCTGAAAAAAAGCACGGACGGTGGCCTGACCTGGTCTGAGCGCCTGCCAGTGCCGGAAAGCTGGAGCACATCGCTGGAAACGCCAATCCTCTACAAGGTCTACGACAAGGCCGGCAAGCGCCGCCTGATCATGTTCTCCAGCCTGTATCCCATCCGCATGTCGGTGTCGGAAGATGACGGCGACACCTGGTCAGAGCTGGCGCCGATCGGCGATTACGGCGGCATCGTCGCCATGGGCGATATCGCCAATACTGCTCCCGGAGAATATTTTGCGCTCTTCCATGATGACGGCCGTTTTTTCCACCCTGCCCACAAGCGCCGCACCATCGTCTACCAGTCTGGCGACGGCGCTGACCGGCGAACCAGGGTGCAAATCCAATACACGCCTGACAACGGCCAGACCTGGGGCCCGGCCGAAGACCGCCGCTTGCAACCCGGTGACCGCGAACGGCGCGACTGGAAACCGATCTATACAGCGTACAGCGGCGAAACCGAAACAAACTTCCACCTGTACCAAGTCTGGTCCCGCGACGGCGGCCTGACCTGGAGCAGCACCCCGCGCTCAATCTGCACGCACCCGGTCGCCAACCTCTGTGAGCCGGCTATCATCAAGTCGCCCGACGGCAGCGAACTGGCTGTCTTAATGCGCGAAAACGCCCGCAAAATGAACTCAATGGTCATCTACAGCAGCGACCAAGGCCAGACCTGGACCGAGCCAGTGGAAATGCAAGGCGCCCTCACCGGCGACCGCCATTGCGCACGCTACCTCAAGGACGGACGACTCTTCATCAGCTTCCGAGACACCTGCCTGGAAAGCCCGACCCGCGGCGACTGGTGCGCCTGGCTCGGAACCTATGACGACATCAAAAACGGCCGTGAAGGCCAATACCGCATCCGCATCATGAAAAACCATCGCGGAATGGACTGCGCCTACCCCGGCGTCGAAGTCCTGCCGGACGGCACCGTGGTGACTACCACCTACGGCCACTGGACACCCGGCGAAGACCCCTACATCGTCGCAGTCCGCATCCGACCGAAAGACCTACCAACAGCGTAAACAAAAAACCAAACCAACATCATCCTCTCCAACCTTGCCCTGCTCAGCTGCGGCGCCATCAGGCGATTTTCCTGTCTGGCTTCTTGTTGCGGCCAACCATCCACCAACCCATTGCAAAAGGTAACTATCATGCGTCTTCAACATCTGTTTTTCGTGGCTTTTCTTCTTCTGGTCGGTGTGACCCAAGCAGCAGGGGCCAAGTACATTTTCCTCTTTATTGGCGACGGCATGGCCCAGCAGCAGCGTCTGATGGCCGAAGAGTATCAGTTAAAATTCAAGAAGAAAGGCCTGGTCATCAACTCCATGCCTTACCAGTCACTGACCACAACTTTCTCTGCCAACGCCCATGTCACCGACTCGGCGGCAGCTGGCACTGCCATCGCCTGCGGCGAAAAGACCAAAAACGGCTACCTGTGCATTGATCCGAGCGGCACCCGGAAGCTGACCTCAGTCGCCACCATCGCTCAAGGCTGCGGCCGCAAAGTCGGCATCGTGACATCGGTGACCATCAACCATGCCACCCCGGCGGCCTTCTACGCCAATCAGATCAGCCGCAACAACTATTATGAAATCGGCCTGGATTTGATTGCCTCTGACTTTGATTACTTTGCTGGCGGCGGCATGGCTCAGCACAACAACACCAAGTCACCAGCCTACCAGGGCAACCTCTACGAACTGGCCGCCAAAAATGGCTATACCGTCACCTCCAGCAAGGCGGATTTCGAAGCGCTCAAGCCCGGAGTCGGCAAAGTCCTGGCCCGCGGCTCAGGCGGCAACCTGCCCTATGTCATCAACCAAGCCGACAATATCACCCTGGCAGAATTCACCCGCAAGGGCATTGAACTGCTCGACAACCCAAACGGCTTTTTCATGATGGTCGAAGGCGGCGCCATTGACCATTGCGGACACAATAACGACGCCGGCGCTATGCTGCATGAAACGCTGGCTTTTGACGATGCGGTCAAGGAAGCCTTCGTTTTCGCCGAAAAAAAACCAGGCCAAGTCCTGATCATCGTCACCGGCGACCATGAAACCGGCGGTCTCGCCATCGGCAACAAGGGCGTCACCTTCCATGAGGGTCTGGAGCTCCTGCAATACCAGGATCGCTCGACCGACAACAACGGCAACCCGGCGTGCGGAACCTTCATGGAACGCGTCAACGAAGAAAGCAAGGCTAAGGCTGACTTCAACATCAAGGACCTGCTGCCGCTCCTCGTCGAATGCTACGGCATGCACCCAGACCTGCCTGAAAACAACCCGCTGAAATTGACCGCCGAAGAGATGAAGAGCATAGAAGAAGCCCTGGCGCGCCACCTCGACCCGAAGAATAAGGCCAAGCGCACGCTCCAACTGGCTGTGCAGTCGGTACGCGACCGCAAAGCCGGCATAACCTGGAGCAGCACCGGGCACACGGACGCCCTCGTCCCCACCACGGCATTCGGTCCCGGCGCCGAAAAATTCAAGGGCTTCAACGACAACACCGACATCGCTAAAATCATCCACGCCATCCTCATCGAGTGACCGCGTGAACTCAACCCGAGCCGTTGCCTGAGCAACTTCAGGCAACGGCTCTTAGGGCGGTGCCGTCAGAGGCGACTGTCGTCTACGGCTTCATCTGGCGCCAAAGACGCATTATTCCTTACTGAAGCCTTCGCTCGCGCAAAAAACGCCACGCGCTCAAGGGATGAGCTGATATCCATGTCTTCGACGTGGACGGAATCCGGCACATGCAGCCGCACCGGCACAAAATTCAGAATGCCCTTGACTCCGCACGCGATCAGTTTTTCCGCCACATCCTGAGCAACGGCAGCCGGCACGGCCAACACGGCTATCCTGATTTTGAAAGCGGCGATGATAGCAGCCATGCGATTGACATTATAGCAGGGGCAGCCATTGATGACCAGGCCGTCCTTGGCCGGATCAATGTCAAACGCCGCCCGCAAAGTGAGATTCGGCCGACGGCCGACGAGGTACGCCAGCAGCGCCCGACCAAGGTTGCCGACGCCGACGAGGGCGACTTCCTCGCGCTCCGGCGCATCGATGAAAAGCGACATGCTGTCAAGCAGCTCCTGCACGCCATAGCCCTTGCCGGGCAGGCCTTTGTAGCCCAGCGCCATAATGTCGCGTCGCACCTGGGCGGACGTCACCCGCGCCAGCGCGGCAATGTCATGCGAACGCACAAAACGACGCCCTTCCGGAAGCATCTGCATCAGGATGCGCCGATACAGGCACAGTCGGGCGACAGTTTTTTCTGGCACAACTCGCATGACATGACCCCGCAACATTTCGGCAGAACAGCAACAAGAACCTAAAAACCCGCGCCGGAATTTCACGACGGGCACAACGCACTGCCGGGAGGAGGATCGGAAACAAAGCCGTACTCAACCCAGCCGGCAGGCTTTCCAGGCAAAACCGGAAAACTATAATATACTCCCAAAAACAATCATCGAACCCTGCTGAGGTCAGAAATCACTGCCCGGCCGTAATCGGTCACTCATTGATATTCGGAAATCCGACGAGCAGCGG
>JAAZKI010000048.1 GCA_012799905.1 Lentisphaerota bacterium
TACATACGGCAGGCTAAAGCCTGCGGGACATACAGCAAACTAAAGTTTGAACTACATGCTCCTGCAAGCGAGGTACATACGGCAAGCAGAAGTTTGAACTACATGCTCCTACATGCTCCTGGATTATTTGCTGGCGGATGTTATTCGTCTGAGGCTCGGAGCACGGCTACGAAAGCTTCCTGGGGGATATTGACGTTGCCGATTTCCTTCATGCGCTTCTTGCCTTCGCGCTGCTTGTCCAGCAGTTTGCGTTTGCGGGTGATGTCGCCGCCATAGCATTTGGCCAGTACGTTTTTGCGGAGCTGGCGGACGTCTTCGCGGGCGATGATGCGTCCGCCAACCGCGCCCTGTACGGCGATTTTGAACATTTGGGGCGGGATGGCGTCTTTAAGGCGTTCGCAGATCATGCGGGCGCGTGGGACGGCGCGGTCGGTATGCACGAGAGAGGCGAAGGCATCGACCGGTTCGCCGTTGACCAGGATTTCCAGTTTGACCGTATCGCTGGGCTCATAGCCGTCAGGTTCGTAGTCCATGCTGCCATAGCCGCGGGTGACGGTTTTGAGTTTGTCATAGAAATCGAGGACGATTTCATGGAGGGGCAGGCGCGCTGTGATCATGATATGGAGGTGGTCGACATTTTCTGTCTTGAGGCAAATACCGCGTTTTTCCATGATCAGGTTCATAATCGCGCCCATGTGGGTGGTGGGTGAGATGATCTGGGCTTTGATCATCGGTTCTTCGACGTGCTCAATGAGGCTTGGGTCCGGCATATAGAGCGGGTTGTCAACCTCTTTCATGGTTCCATCGCGCAGGTAGACATGGTAGATGACGCTCGGATAGGTCAGCAGCAGGTCCATGTTATATTCGCGGCTAAGACGCTCCTGGACGATTTCCATGTGGAGGAGGCCAAGGAAGCCGCAGCGGAAGCCAGCGCCGAGGGCGATGGAGCTTTCGGGCTGAGCGAAGAAGGCGGAATCATTGAGCTGGAGCTTGGAAATGTTTAATTTGAGCGCTTCGTAGTCGGCCGTGTCAATCGGATAAATGCCGCTGAAGACCATGGGGCGAACTACTTGGAATCCGGGCAGGGCTGTCTCGCAGGGATTTTGGTCGCTGGTGACAGTATCGCCGACTTGGATTTCTGTTGGGTCCTTGATGGTGGTGATCAGATATCCCACTTCGCCCGGCTGCAATTCGTCTGCCGGTTTCATTTCCGGGCTGAAAAAGCCGACTTCTTTCACTTCGCTGGCCAAGTCGGCGTTGAAGAGGCGGACGCGTTGACCCGCCTTGATGGTGCCATTGACCACGCGCAGGTAGGTCACCACGCCTCGAAATACGTCATAGACGGAATCGAAGACCAGGGCCTGGACGCCTTCGTCAGTGCTGACTGGCGGCGGGACGCGTTCAGCAACGGCGTTGAGCAGTTCCTTGACGCCGGCGCCGGTTTTGGCGGAGGCGAGGAGCACTTCTTCGCGGGGGATGGCGAGCAATTCCTCGATTTGTTCATAGCACATGTCGAGGTTAGCGGCGGGCAGGTCGATTTTATTGATGACCGGGATGATGGTCAGTCCCTGGCGGATGGCGAGGTTGGCGTTGGCGAGGGTTTGCGCTTGGACGCCTTGGGCGGCGTCAACGAGCAGGATAGCGCCTTCGCAGGCAGCGAGCGAGCGGCTGACTTCGTAGCTGAAGTCGACGTGGCCGGGGGTGTCAATCAGGTTGAATATATACTCGTGGCCGTCATCGGCTTTGAAGAGCATGCGTACCGGGTGTGATTTGATGGTGATGCCGCGTTCCTGTTCCAGGTCCATGTTATCCAGCACCTGGTCGCGGAACGTCCGTTCCTCAATCGTGTTGGTGTGCAGGAGAAAGCGGTCGGCCAGGGTCGATTTGCCGTGGTCGATGTGAGCGATGATGGAGAAATTGCGGATGAATTGCTGGTGGTTTTCTGACATGTTCGATACGGTATTCCTTAGCGGTCAAGGGGTGAAGGACAAAGGCGTCATCTCATGATGCGAAGGGCGGCGATGCCGGCGGCCTGGTAGAGGAAGTTAGGCAGCCAGATGATTAAAGTAGGATGAAAGCGGGGCTGATCCTTGAGGGCGTCGCCGCAGAGCAAAAAGGCGTAGAATCCGAGGGCAAGGAGAACGCAGAGAAGAATGCCGACTGACAATTCAGAGCGGCGGCTGCGAATGCCGAACGGAAGTCCAATGAGCAGGAAGGAAAAGGGGGCGATGGACATGGACAGGCGGGAGTGCAGCTCCACTAGGTGTTCGGTCACGTCCAGCCCGCGTTCGCTGTCCAGGCTGATGCGCGCGAACAGCATTTTCAGGTCGAGGTATTTCAGTCTCCGGGTTAGTTTTTTTTGGTCTTGGGCAACTCCGTAATCAAAGGGTATGCGGATGGATTCTGCGTTCAGGTGCCGCAGTGTGCTGGGGTCTTGGGTGCCGTCGATAGCCATGTCGGTGACGGTTGCCTGCTGGAGGGTCAATTCAATGACGCGTTCGTCCTGATTGATTTCGACGTGCCCCTGGCGGGCGGTGATGTCCTGCACCTGTTGTCCGGAATCATCCAGCATGATGATGTGGATATCGTGCAGTTCGCCCTCATTTTGCTGGCCAACTCGCATCAGGCAGTTGGGGAAAATTTCGGTGAATGCTCCTGGTTCGAGCATAGCGAGCGGGCTGTTGGCGGCAGCAGACCAGCGCAGCTGATCCGCCTGGTAGCGTAAGCGCGGGGCGACAGACAGGGAGAGCCACAGGCACAGCCCGCAGAGCAGGAAGCTCAGCAGCAGAGCCGGCGCAATGGTCTGGAAGAGGCTGATGCCCACCGCCTTCATGGCGACGATTTCGTTGTCCGCCGACATCCGGCTGAAGACGAGCACGGTGGCGACCAGCATGGCCAGGGGCAGGGTGAAGCGGAGCATGTTCGGGATCAGGTAGAACAGAAATTGCCCGAGGATGGCTGGGGAGACGCCGCGAGAGACCAGGTCAAAGGCGCGAAAAAATTGTCCAGACAGCATGACAAAGGTCAGGATGGCCAAGGCCATGACTGTGTTGAACAGCAGATTTTTGGCGATATGTGCGTTGAGAATTTTCATGGTCGTGGCCGCCGGGCGGCGTCCGCGGCATGGCCAGCCGGCAGGCAGCGTGGCTGGGGACAGGTAGGTTTTAGGCTGGAATCGCCGCAGGGGTTGATTCCAGCCCAATCCAGCCGTTGTTCGGCTTTTTGAAGGCTGTGGCGTCGCCGGCAACCCTGATTTGGCCGCTGGCAGGTCGGCTTCCGAGTGATTGCAAACGGCTTCAGTAGGTGTAGCCGATGCTGAAGTGGAAGCGGCCGCTCTTGCCGTCCAGGTGGTCGTAGGAGGTGGATACAGGGATGCCGTAGTACAGGCTGATCGGCAGGGCTTTGAACTGGATGCCGAGGCCGACGCTTACATTCAGGTCGCCGAGGTCGAATTCAGCTGTATCCCACCAGACGTTGCCAGCGTCAACAAAGGCGCTGACATACATGAAGTCTTTGACCGGCTTGAGGATTTCCACGGTGCCGGTCAGCATGGAGCGTCCGCCGAGGGGTGCTTCATAGCAGTCGATTGGGCTGATATCGCGGCGTTTGAAGCCGCGCACCGAGCCAATGCCGCCGCCGAAAAAGCGGTCAAAGATAGCGGCGTCATCATTGCTCAGGGTCGAGTAATCGGCGCTCAGTTTCAGGACGATGTCACGCACCACGGTGATGTATTTGGTTCCGGAGAGATAGAAGCGGGCATAGCTTTCATAGCTGCCGAGGGCTGAGGTGACCAGTTCCGTCTGGAAGCTGAACAAGGAGCCGCGGGTGGGGAAGCGGAAGGAATCGCGGGTGTCGCGGCTCAGCCGCAGAATAAGCCGGCCGACCCAATAGTCGTCCTCTTCGTCGGCCAAAACATGGTCTTGGACGAAGTCCCGGCTGTCGGTCAGGTCTGAATCATCGAATTCCTCGACGTCGGATATCTCAATTTGCTCCAGGCGGAAGCCGACGCCCATGCGCCAATTTTTTTCATCCAGGGGGCCGATTTTGAAGGCGATAGGCCAGGACAGCATCATGCCGCCGCCGATGTTCCTCTGGTCGTATTCATCTTCAAAGCGATTGCGCAGGAAGAGGTCTGTGCCCAGTTCCAGGCGGCGGTCGAAAAGCCAGGGTTCGACATGGGATATAGTGAAATTAGAGACTTCGGAGCCCAGCTGGACGCGGGTGCGGAAGCGTTGGCCAGCCCCTTTCGGCGGCCAGTTGAACAGCCGGCTGAGGTCAAAGTTGGATTCGGTGAATTCGACGAATCCGATCACTGAGTCTTCGGAGGAATATCCTGCGCCGAGGGAGACCTGGCCGGTCGGTTTTTCCTTTAGGTCAATGCGCAGGTCTTTCAGTCCGGGCACCTCGGTGGCTACCGGGAGAATATCAACCGTTTCGAAGTAGCCGAGGTTTTCGAGGCGGCTTTTTGAGATGCGGATTTTACCGGCGTCGCCGAGGTCGCTGGAATGGATGGCCAATTCGCGGAGGATGACTTTTTCGCGGGTCAGATCATTGCCGGTGATTTCGATATTGCGGATATGGCTGGGGGTTCCCTCCTGGACGCGGAACTCGATGGCCACTTTGCGGTTGGCAATGTCCTTCTGGTGGACCGGATAGAGGCGGAGATCGAGGTAGCCCAGGCGTTCGTATTCTGCCTTCAGGACATTGGTGTCAAACGACTCAAGGCTGGAATCATGGATGGCGCCTGGGGCGGATTTGATTTTTCCCAGCAGGTATTCCGGGGTGAAGAGTTTAGCGCCGGTGACAGTGATGTCGGAGATGGTGTACTGCTGTCCTTCGATCATCTTGAAGGTCAAGGTCACCCATTTTTCGCGGGCGTCATAGGTCTTTTCAATGTCTGTGATGGTGAAGTCCATATAGCCCTTGGTGCCATAGACTTCCTTTAGTTTATCGCGGTCGAGGATCAGCTGCTGTTCATTGAAGTAGTTGC
Source organism: Lentisphaerota bacterium (assembly GCA_012799905.1). GTDB lineage: Bacteria > Verrucomicrobiota > Lentisphaeria > Oligosphaerales > Oligosphaeraceae > JAAZKI01. The sequence continues at coordinate 4,991 of JAAZKI010000048.1, forward strand.
CGAAGCGGAAGATATAGCGCCACCATTCGCGCTTGGTGACGATTGCCGCGCGCAACTCGTCGCCGGTGAACGCGGTGTTTCCTTCGAATTCGACTCGCTGCAATTTGTAGCGCGGTTTTTCCTGGATGACGAAGGTCACGTTGACGCCGCCAGCGTCAACCGGCGCTTGCAGTGTCGTCACCTCGGTGCCGAAGTGTCCGGCGTTGCGGTATTTATCAAGAATGGCGTTGCGGTCGGCAGCCAGGGTGGTCTCGTCCACCGGCACAGCCACTTCGTGCGTAATAAGCTTTTGCAGCCTGGCGGTCTTGAATTTTTTGTTGCCTTGAATGAGGATGTTGCGGACAATGGGCTTGGGAGTGACGATGAAGGTGACATTCACCTTGCCGTCTGCCGCAGTTTCAACCGTTGTGCGGACGTCTTCAAAGCGCTTGGTGCCCACCAGGGTGCGGATGTCTTTGCTCAAGGTGGCGGGGTTGAATTCGCTGCCGATTTTGGTCGAGATGTTGCTGAATACGATTTCGTCAAGGATGTTCTGGATCAGGCCCTCTGTCGTGGCCTGAACCGTAATTTGGCCGACGGGAGCGGCGTTGCTCCTGAGGCTGAGCGTGGCGAAGAGGATCAGCAGCAAACCGAGGTGGGCGGGCAACCGTAGATGTTGACGCATAGTTTCTTCCGTTGGCTGGGGGTTGAAGGGGCGGGAATGTACGGGACTGAACGTAGAAAATAATTTACTGTAAAAGTCAGGTTCTGCAACCTGTCGGCATTGAGACTCTTGCTCTTTCAATTCAAGCCGGCGTCTTCGGGGAGGCCCTTGATCAAATTGAGGCATTGGACGGCTTGTCCGGAGGCGCCTTTGGTCAGGTTGTCAATGGCGGAGCTCACGATAAGTCGGTTGGTGCGGGCGTCAAAGGCGCAGCCGATTTCGCACATGTTGGTCATGGTGACGTGCTTGGTGTCAGCCAGTTCGCCGGGATTGAGGATGCGGACGAAGGGCTTGTCATCATAGGCGGCGCGGAGGCATTCGACCGCAGTCTCAGCAGTGGTTCCAGGCCGGGCCTGGAGCAGGATGGTGGAGAGGATGCCGCGGTTGACCGGGAGCAAGTGCGGGACGAAATTGATGACGATCGCGTTGGCGGGGACACCGGCGGCGACAGCCAGCTCCTGTTCGATTTCAGGCAGGTGGCGATGGCCGATGACAGCGTAGGGGCGGATGCTTTCGTTGCATTCCGGGAAGAGGTAGGGCAGGTCGACCTTGCGGCCGGCGCCGGTGACGCCGCTGAGGGAAATGGCTGCAATGTCCGTGGTTTCGACTAATTTGGCCTGGAGAAGGGCAGCGACCGGGAGGATGATGCTGGTCGGATAGCAGCCGGGACAGGCGATTAAATCGGCGGTGCGGATGGCGTCGGCATAGCGTTCAGGCAGGCCATAGACGGCTCGGCTCAGCAGCTCAGGCGCCGGGTGCGGAGTCTTGTAGTAGCGGGCGTAGACCTCAGTGTCCCGGAGGCGGAAGTCAGCGCTGATGTCAATCACCTTGACGCCTTGCGCCAGAAGCGGCGCCGTGTATTCCGCTGCCAGACCATGCGGCAGAGCAAGGAAAGCCACCTCAGCTCGGGCAGCGATCTGTTCGGTATCCGGGTTGATGAAGGGCAGCTGGCATTCCCGATAACGGGGAAAGACGGCGCCGACCGGGTGACCAGCGTATTGCCGGGAGGTCGCCGCAGTCAGTTCAGCAGCAGGGTGCCGCAGCAGGATTCGCAACAGTTCTTCGCCGGCGTATCCGGAAGCGCCGACAATCGCCACGCGTGTTTTGGTCATGAGACTTTTCCGTAAGTGGTGAGGGGTCGTGACAGAAAGAAAAAAAAACCGGAAGCAGCGGCGGCCTTGTGTGAGGGCTGCCGCTGAATCCGGAGCGGGGGGAGAGTCGATGGACAGATTAGCGCTTGGAGAACTGGAAGCGCTTGCGAGCTCCGGGCTGACCGGGTTTCTTGCGTTCTTTTTGACGGGAATCGCGGGTGAGCATGCCGGCGCTCTTCAAGACAGGGCGGAACTCCGGCTTGAATTTCTCCAGGGCGCGGGCGATGCCATGCCGGACAGCGCCGGCTTGGCCAGAAACGCCGCCGCCTTGGACGATGACGTAGATGTCAAAATCGCTGGCAGTACCGGTGATGACGAGCGGCTGGGTGATATAGCCCTGCTCGGAAAGCGTCGGGAAATATTCGGCGAATTCGCGTTTATTGACGGTGATTTTGCCGTCGCCGGGTCTGAGGTGAATGCGGGCGCTGGCAGTCTTTCGACGGCCAACCGCGTGAATGACTTCTTGCGTCTGCGTCATGCTGGAGAATCCTTTGTCCGGGAACTGATTGTTATATTATATGTAATATTGATTTATCAAGTTGTCCAGCAATCACTTCACGGTGAAGGGGACGGCCTGCTGGGCTTCGTGGGGGTGGGTCGGCCCGGCGTAAACTTTAAGTTTGCTGAACTGGGAGCGGCCGAGGCGGCCTTTGGGCATCATGCCTTCGACAGCGTCACGGATGAGCCGAGTGGGGTTTTTGGCGCGCACCACGTCAGCGGTCTGTTCTTTGCGGCCGCCGGTAAAGCCGGAGTAGTCCTGATAGATTTTTTTGGTGTCTTTATCGCCGGTCAGGACGACTTTTTCCGCATTGATGACGATGATGTAGTCGCCGCAGTCGAGATGCGGGGTGTAGGTAGGTTTGTGGCGGCCGCGCAGCATGTTAGCGATTTGGACGGCCAGGCGTCCGAGCACTTGCCCGGTGGCGTCGATCACGTACCAATTGCGGGTGATTTCGTTTTCTTTGGGGAGGAAGGTCTTCATGGTAGTTGTGCTCAATCAGGCTATGTTTTAATGGTATTTTGTAAAATTCATGCAAAGGAAAGAATAATTTAAGCCAGTTCTTGGCATTTTCAATCCGACTCCTGAAACAAAGGCGAAAAAAGTCATGCTTACGGTAATCAGTCACTGATTGATACTTGGGGTTCCAGCGAGTTGCGAGAGCCAGACTGCCCGGATAAGACGCCTTAGTGGACAGTGGACAATGGACAACTAGTGGACTTTAATGGACGCTAGTAGACGATGGACTGTGGACTGAAGTGGACATTAGTGGTGAGTGGACGTGGACAGAAGTGGACTTTAGTGGACTTTAAGGCTGGTAGATTAATCTCTCGCCCCTCATCTCGCCCCTCGCCCCTCGCCCCTCGCCCCTAAAAAAAAGCCCCTCGCCCCTCGCCCCTCGCCCCTCTCATTAATGGCTGATTGTTTTTCGCCATGATGTCTGCTGCCTCGTTGATAGTCATAAGGCATTGGCTTTCAGGCGGTGCAGCGAGAAAAAGGCGCCATTCGGTTTGGTCTGGCTGGCCGGGTTGGAGTGGGATAGTGCGGGAGCGGTTGCCGAAGACGGTGGTCAGGGCGCCTTTGTCGCCGGCCAGGGCGCCGGTCGCTGTCGCTGAGCCGGCCGAGCCGGTGATGGCGATGGTGATGGTCGGTTGCTCTGATTGAGAATCGGTGGTGAGGATGCAATCAAGAGGATGATTGGCAGGGTTGAGGAAGGCGGCCAAGTCAGCGGCGGCTATGGCTTGGGCGAGAGTTTCCCGCGGCGGGGCGGTGATATTCAGTTTGCTCAGCTTTCCGAGCACGCCGCTGACAGCCAGCTCGCGGAGAGCCAGAACCGGGGGCAGGCAGCGCCAGGAGCCGAGGAGGACTGGCTGCAAACGTCGCTTGCGGGCAGCAGCAGCCAACCGAGTCAGGTCATGGCCATTGACCTCAGACAGGCACGCGAGCGCGAAATGGCGTTTGCGACGCAGCAGTTCCTTGAGCCAGGCAGTGGTTTGGTCAAGGGGGGCGGCCAGGACGACGCGGGCGTCCGGGTTGCTGTCAAGGGCGTTGACAGGGTCGGATTCCGGCTGGCGCCTGAGCATCGGTTGTGCTGATTCCGGCAAGGAACGCTCTGGCCAGCCATTTCGGGTGACGAGGATGAGCTTGGCAGCGTTGGTCGTGTCAGGCATGGCTTCCAGGTCGCAAGGACGGAAAAAGTCTCTTGCAAGACAACAGCCCCTCGGCGCACAGGCAGTCAAGGGGCTGTCTAAACTGGCTGCCCGACCTGGATTTGAACCAAGACAAACTGATCCAGAATCAGTTGTGCTACCATTACACCATCGGGCAAGAATATGAAATGGCTTGAAATACAAAATATACTTTATTGCCGGAATGGCAATTGTCAACTCGCCGAGTCGGGAAAAATCGTAATAGGTCAGCGGTTGATAATGGCCATCCCGACAGCATGTTTTCAGCGCTTCTGCCGCTTCGCTGTTGTGGACGGTGTGGACATGGTGCTACTATCGCCAACTTCTTGTTTTTTGGAAAAGATTTTCATCA
>JAAZKI010000044.1 GCA_012799905.1 Lentisphaerota bacterium
AAGTCCACTAACGTCCACGTCCACTGCCACTAACGTCCACTTCTGTCCACAGTCCATAGTCTACTAACGTCCACTCAAATCCACTAACGTTCATTGTCCACTAAACTCCAGCAGCCTGTAGTCCACTATTGTCCACTATGGAGAAGTTTTGATGAAATCTCAATCTCAATCTTATTCGGCCCTTGTCACTGGCGGCGCTCGCGGCATTGGCCTTGGCATCAGCACAGCCCTGGCTCAGGCCGGCTATAATCTCGCCATCATCGGCTCCCGGGCGGAAAATCTTGTCGTTGACACCTTAGCATCCTTGCGCCAGACGGGCGTCGCCGTCACCTACGCTCAATGCGACATCGCTGACCGCAATGCCCGCGAAAAAGCCTTGGAAAAACTCTGGCAGGAATTAGGCCCAATCAATTTTTTGGTCAACAACGCCGGTATCGCACCGCGTGTCCGGGCGGATATCCTTGATGCGACCGAAGAGAGTTTCGTCGAAGTGATGCGCACGAATTTGCAGGGGCCGTATTTTTTGACGCAGTCTTTTGCGCGGCGGTTGCTAGCTGCGCGTCAGTCGAAACCCGAGCTTGTTGGCGCCATTGTGAACATATCTTCGATTTCAGCGTCAACGGCCTCGGTCAGCCGCGGTGAATACTGCTTGTCCAAAGCTGGCGTTAGCATGGCCACCCGCCTATGGGCTGCTCGACTCGGCGAATACAACATCCCCGTCTATGAGATTCAGCCTGGGATTATCCAGACGGATATGACCGCCGCGGTGACCGAAAAATACGACCGCCTGATTCAGGACGGACTCTGCCTGCAAGCCCGCTGGGGGCTGCCAGAGGACATCGGGCGAGCCGTGCTCATGCTGTTGCGCGGCGATTTGGCGTATTCAACCGGACAGGTGATTATGATTGACGGCGGCATGAACATACCGCGCCTGTGATGCCCGACGCCGCAACCCCCCAGGAGCGACCAGCGAAGAAGTCCAGCGAAAATCGTCAGCCTGAGCCAGGAGAAGAATGATGACAGTCATTGATGTCCATGCGCATGTGCCAGCAGCAAGCCAATGGGACGAATTTTTGCGGGAGATGCGCGACCACGGCATTGATCTGACCGTGGTCAGCTCGCTCGGTGTCAACGGCTGGCCGCAATTCCCGGACTCCGCGCAGATTCGGGCGGCCAACGAGCAAGCAGAGGAATTTTCCCGTTATACCGGCGGTAGAATCCTCTGGTTGGCCTATTTGAATCCGCAGAATGACGACTGGCCAGAAGAATTGACGCGCTGCGTCGCGCGCGGCTGCCGCGGGATTAAATTATGGATTTCGCTGCGCGATCCGGTCACCGGTTCGCTGGAGCGGACGCCGCCTGTGCTGAAGCGGGCGCAGGAACTCGGGCTGCCAGTGTTGATTCACACCTTCCACCGCACTGATCCCCTGCTGCCCGGAGAAGTCAGTGTCCCTGAAGTCGCCGCCTGGGGCCGACAATTTCCAGGCTTGACGCTGATCGCAGCACACGCCGGCTGCAACTGGCGCCAAGCCCTGGGGATTCTTCGCGACGTTCCCAATGTCCTGGTCGACATCTGCGGCGGTATGCCGGAGGCCGGCATGGTCGAGGCATTGATCGACGAATTGGGCGCTGCCCGGGTTCTGTACGGCTCCGATGCCCTGGGACGGAGCTTCTGCTCGCAGTTGGCCAAAGTGCGCCTGGCCGCAATCACCGATGCCGAGCAAGAGGAAATCCTCGGCCGGGCTGCGACTCGGGTGTTTCGCATCACTGAAGCCGATTTGGCTGCTGCGCGTCAGGCCGCAGCGTCACTGTCCGCAACGCCTTGGGCCGCGCTGCCTGATATGACCGAAGACCACTTCCTGTTTGCCGGCGATATGCCTTTCCAGCGCAGTCCGCTTCCCGAGCTGGCGGATTTGGTCGCGGCGTTGCGTCAGCTCGGTATCCGTCGCGCTTTCTGCGCCTCAGGCCCATCCTTGTATGCCTTTGACATGGCCGCGGAAAACCGTCTGCTTGCCGGCGCAGTTGCGGCTTTGGGCGACGACTGCCTGCAGCCGCTGGCGACCTTGCTGCCCACAGCCTACAACTGGCGCGAGACTCTGGCCGAAGCCCGACAGGCCTGCGCTGGCGGCATCGTCTTCCCTTATCTGCATGACTGGGATATACGCGAACCGCAATTCCGGGATTTCTTTGCCGCCTGTGCGGACGCGCATTTCCCGCTGTGGATCAACGTCAATCTGCATGACTACCGCATCCGGTCGAGTGGAACAAGCCCCCGTCGAACCGCTTCGGCTGAGACGGTTGACTTCCTGGCTACGGCTCCGGTTAACGCCTACGTCATTCAGGGCGCTGCTGCGCCTCAAGTCCAAGCTGGCCTGACTTTGGGGCGCGCGGATGTGCGCTTTGACATCAGTCGGCTGGTTGACAACACCGGCGCCTTGCGGAACATGATCGCCCGGCACGGCGCCGAGCGTTTGGTTCTGGGAAGTGAATTCCCGATTCGCGACCTGCGCACCAATGCCGCCTGCGCCCGCTGGATTTGCCAGCCAAAATGCCGGGGCAGTCATTGATACGCGGGGGTCTGGCGAGGGGCGAGAATTAGGGGCGAGGGGCGAGGGGCGAGGGGCGAGGGCAATACTCTTCACTTAACGCTTTGTAACCACACAGACGACTCAACTCCATAACCGACCTTGGCGTCTTGGCGGTTCAATAACGAGGAACCAACCGCCAAGGACGCCAGGCAATTGAAGAAAACAACAAACCAGACTGAACTTCCGCTTGCAATCCCATCCGTCAAAGCAACAACTCTATAAAAAATTTGGTCGCGTCCTGAAGTTGGGACCTAGGG
>JAAZKI010000213.1 GCA_012799905.1 Lentisphaerota bacterium
AGAAAGTATTTACCTGCCCACAGGCGGCAGGCACATACGTCGGCACGCCGGCCGGGCATTGGGTGCACTATGGCTATAATGGCTATGTGCCCAGCACGAGCGACGAAGGATTCCACGGCCATCTCGCCAAATTCGTGACGCCTAGCACGAAAATCATCGTGACGGATTCCATCTTTGATAAAGCGGCCTCAGACAAGAAAGGCTTTTACTCAATCTTTGGCTTTAATCGTACTGACACTCGGCATAACGGCATGCGAGCCGCCAACATCCTGTACGTAGACGGCCACGTTACAGCAGCCATCCATTCCGGAAGCACGAACGATCCCGGGTCGCCGTTCAATCACTCTGCCTATCGAAATTGGTGATTCCTAAGCGAGTTTTTTAGGGAGGGGTGGGAAAGAGAAGGCTGAAGGAACGCTTTGGCCAGTCATGGATGAATGAAGTTGCTTTGCTGTTTTTACAGGAATGATGTTTGCGATGGCAGGAGGATGGAATAATGATCGTGAAATTGAAAAGTGTCGTTGCCGGGTTGCTGTTGGCCCTGCTTGTTAGGAACGCCGATGCCGAGACTGCTCGCATCGGGGCGGATGTTGCCGGGGGGCAGAATCAAGACGTCGGCCCGGCTGCGGCGACGATGCTAATGCCCGCGAATCACGCCCCGGAAGAGCGCATCCAGGCACTGGGTCGCGATCTGCAAGACGGCGACGTCGCCACCCGGCGCGCAGCGGCGCTGGCCATCTCCAAGGCTGGCTCGGCTGCGTGTCCGCTGCTGGATGTTCTGCGGGGCGCTTTAAAGTCAGAGGATCAGGAAATTATTTACCATTGCCTGGTCGCCCTGGGGCAGATTGGCCCAGCTGCATCGTCGGCCGTGTTTGACGTGATGCCGTTTTTGGCGGGCAGCGATCAGCATAAGGTCGCGGCGTGCTACGCCTTGGCTGGCATTGGCCCGGCCTCGGCGCCGGCCATCGCCAGCATCCGGGAGCTGGTTGATCATCCTACTGAGCGAATTAACACCATGGCGGTCAAGGCCTTGGCCGATATCGGCGCACCAGCCCGCGAAGCCATTTTGACCATCCTTAGCGGTGACAACTGGACAGCTCGCATGACCATGGCCAACTGCCTGCGCGCCTACCCCGGACTGGACGAAGAGCTGCTCGCGGCGGTCGACCGCGCCAGTCCTGACACCATGCTGGAAAAATTCCTGCCTGGCGAGGGCAACGCCTTGGCCAACGCTTCCTTTGAGGAAGACGACACCACGCCGACGCATTGGGAGGTGTTTTTCCGTGATGGCGCCGAGGGGAACGTCGCGGTGGACACGACCATCGCACGCAGCGGCCGCTGTTCGTTACGCATCACTAAAACGAATGGTTTGGGCTACATTGAGATTAAGTCTGCCGCGCCAGTCACGATTGCGCCCGGGGACGCCCCCGTGTCGTTGCGAATGTATTTTCGTTCGGATGAAGCGCCAGTGTCCTCAGCCATTATGCTGCGGATGGGCACGGCGTCTGGAACGCTGTATGGCGATGACGTCCGCATTAACCGCGGTCATGGCCAGAGATCGCAAAGTTTGGCGCGCAATGCTCCGCCAAATGTCTGGAACAAGCGCGTTATCATGCGTCGGCGGTCGGCATCGTCGGAACTCTA
>JAAZKI010000344.1 GCA_012799905.1 Lentisphaerota bacterium
AGAATGGTCCGGGTTAGGGAACGGGTGATGCGGCTCATGGGATGGAGAAGAAAATCCAGATTTTCGTAGGAGAGACTCTTGCACTTCGGGCAATAAATCCGATGGACTGCAATTTCGAGGTAGCCTGCTGGAGCCGATGTTTTGACCGCGTACCCGGCGGTCACGGGCATGGTAGACCTTGACCTCGCGGGAGCCGCAGGCTGGGCAGCTGTGCCCCTTGCATTCGATTCTTGTGTAGTTGGTGCCTCATCTGTATTCCGTGGCGACCTGGTTGAAACTTTTGATTCCTTGATTATGGTAAAGTAAGCTGATTGTCGTCATGAAAGCCTCCATGTTAAGGGTTAAAGGATAACACATAACATCGGGCTGACGACGGCCAGCTTCAAGTTTTTTTCTCGCCGGTAAAGTCATGATCGGTCTCTGAAAGGAAATATTTTCATTTTCTTTCAGAAGCCAATCTTGACGATGTTGCACTTTGGAAAGGGCCGGTGGCAAGGGCTTTCACGTATAAATGGGGGGAACCGCGAAGCGGGGGGAAACCGTTTATGCCGTGAAAGCCCTTGCTGGAAGGGCATTTCCAAAGTACGGCGGAGAACTCCGACCGCTTCTTGATGCCCCTCTAAGCCACGGCAGAGAGTGAAACTTTATCTTTTTCCCAAACACCGGAAGAACCAAAAAAAGCCCCTCGCCGCTATTCTCGTCGCTTGCTCAAATTCGTATTGTTAGAGGGGCTTGGGCGTCGGGGTTGGAAAAGGAGGGTATATTATAAACATGTCGGCGTCTCGTCCAGATGCCGATGAAATATAAAGATTAACGAGGAAAGACGATGAGTGTTCGTGTGCGTTTTGCGCCGTCGCCGACCGGCCATGTCCATATTGGCAACATCCGGGCAGCGATTTTCAATTGGCTGTTTGCCCGCCATGAAGGCGGCGCGTTTCTCTTGCGGGTGGAAGATACAGATTTGGAACGCTCGACCCCGGAAGCGATTGCGACTTTGCTGGAGGTGATGGAGTGGCTCGGCCTTGATTTTGACGAAAAGCCGCCTATGTATCAGACTTCCCAGCGCCATCGCCATCTGGAGGCGGCGGAGCAGCTCCTGACCCAAGGTGATGCCTACCGAGACAGCAAGGGCGGCGAGGGCGAAGCGGTCGTGTTCCGCATTCCTTTTGACACAGAGCGGATTCCAGGCGTCGTCACCGTCGGCCCTATTGACGTGCCGGTGCATCCAGACGTGCCGGTCACTGTCAGCAGCAAAGGCGTCGGCTACGCCGGCGTATCTGCCAAAGGGACGCCGGCGCCGGGCGGCGCTTGCCTGGCTGGCTGCAAGGACTTGCAGGTCTTCGCGGCAGACGGAACTTGTCTCTTTTCACTGGCCGGAAAAGAGGAAGCAATTCTGCGCGGCGGCGAGAGTTTCACGCTCCCGGGCGCGACGCGGCTGCATTTCACGCGTCGGACGATTACGTATCGCGATTTGGTCAAAGGTGAGATGAACAAGCCGCTGGACAGCATGCGGGACGTGGTAATCGTCCGCAGCGACGGCTCTCCAGTGTTCCACTTGGCGAACGTCGTCGATGACATCACCCAAGGCATCACGCATATCATTCGCGGCGACGACCATGTCGAGAACACCTTTCGGCACATCATGCTGTTTGTCTGCCTGGGGGCGACTCCGCCGGCATATGGGCATTTGCCTATGATTGTGAATGCGGCAGGAAAGCCCTACAGCAAACGCGACGGCGACGCCTTTGTCGGCGATTTCCGCGCCCGCGGCTTTCTGCCGGATGCGCTGTTTAACTATTTGACGTTGTTGGGTTGGTCGCCTGGCGACGACCGCGAAAAGATGACTCGCGCCGAGCTGGTCGAGGCTTTTTCCCTTAATCGAGTCCAGCATGCCTCGGCGCAAATGGACATCCAGAAGCTGACCAATCTCAACGGCCAGTACATTGCCGAGCTTCCGGAAGAGGATTTCTTCGTCCGCTGCCGCGAGCGCCTGTCTGAGTTTGAGTGGGGGCGCGAGTTGGACGAGGGACTGCTGCGGGCGGTCTGCCAGCTGATGCACAGCCGGCTCAAGGTGTTTGCCGACGTTGAGCAGTGGCGGTATTTTTTCGTTGACTTTCCCGAATACGATGCCAAAGTGTGCGCGAAGCAATGTCGGGACGATGCGGTGGTTGCAGCGCTGCGGTCGCTGCCGACAAAACTGGCGTCGGTGGAGCCATTTACAGCGGCTGCGCTAGAGGAGGTCATCGCCGCAGCGGCGACAGCGGCCGGCCTTGCGCCTGGCAAACTCAACCAGCCGTTGCGGGCGGCGGTGACCGGGAGCGGCATCGGCGCCGGCATTTTCGAGACCCTCGAAGTCATTGGCAAGGAACGAACACTGGCGCGACTGCAAGCAGAGAAGTGGCTGCCGCAGAAATGATGTTGTCAGGCCGCCTGATGGCGGCGGGAGGCTGGCGGCAGTTCGCCACGAGCCAAAAAGACAGAGGGAAGACATGAGCAAAGAATTGCCGGTAATAGCCATTGTAGGACGACCGAACGTCGGAAAGTCCGCCCTGTTCAACAGCATTTTGCGCAAGCGGGTGTCGATTGTGCATGAACAGAGCGGGGTGACACGCGACCGTGTCGTCGCGCCGGGTGAATTCCATGGACGGCGGTTTCTGCTGGTTGACACTGGCGGCCTTGGCGTCCATCACAAGGAGAAGACGGTTGACGTGTTCGACGGCATGATCCGAGAGCAGGTGGCCGAGGTCGTGGCAGAAGCCGCAGTCCTGATTTGGGTGGTCAATATCCAGGATGGCATCACCCCGCAGGACGAGGAGGTCGCCGACTTTTTGCGCAAATCCGGCAAGCCGGTGGTAATCGCGGCCAACAAGGGCGACAATGTTAATGCGCGGGCCGATGCAGTTGGGCTGTTCGCTGCCTTGGGATATGAGGACATTATCCCCACCAGCTGCGCCCACAGCATCGGCATGAGCGACTTGATGGAGAAGGTCTTGGAGTTGGTGCCGGCAGGCGCTGGCGACGTCGAGGCGGAAGCCGATGAAGCGTCGGCATCTCCCTTGCGGGTGGCGGTGGTCGGGCGGCCGAATGTCGGCAAGTCCTCCCTGATCAACTACTTGCTGGGCGAACAGCGGGTGATGGTCAGCGATATTCCCGGAACGACCCGCGACGCCATCGACATTCCGGTCACCTTGGAATGTGACGGCGTAACACTGCCGGTGACGCTGATTGACACGGCCGGCATGCGCCGCCAGAAGCAGATTGACACGGTGGTGGAATTCTTCAGCCTGTCGCGCACCAACAATGCGATCAAGCGCGCTGACTTGGTGCTTTTAATGATTGACGCCACAGACCCATGCACCACCCAGGATCGTCGCATTGGCCACGTCGTGGTGGAAGAACGCAAGCCGTGCATCATCCTGGCGAATAAATGGGACTTGGCCGAGCGCGGCGTCAAGGAGCAGGAGGTCATAGCGCGGATTCGCGCCGATATGCCGTTTATGAATCACGCCCCAGTGTTGCTCCTTTCCGTCCTGAAGGGCTTTAATGTCAACCAGATCAGTCATCATCTCCTGCACGTCCGCGAACAGATGGGCGTGACCGTGCCGACAGCTGTCTTCAATCAATTTTTGCAGGATATCCTGGCGCGGACGCCGCCGCCAAGCACAGGCACGAAGCGGTTCAAGATATTCTATGGTGTTATGAGAAGCTGCCCGCCGCCGAAATTCATTCTTTTTGTCAACAAGCGGTCGCTGTGTCCGCGCAACTATTTGCTGTTTTTGGAAAATCAGATTCGGGAGGCTTTCTATCCTGAGGCCGGCTTGCCGATTATCTTGGAATTACGAGAGCGCGAGTCGCCTCAGGGTGAGAGCGCCAGCGGCGCACGTCGGGCGGCGGCCGGCGCTAAGCGCCAGCGTGAAAGCGATTTTCAATCTGTGCAGCGGCGTATTTCTCGTCGCAAGGGGCAGCGCAATGGCTGAGGCGGCGGCAGAGTTGTTGCTGGCGCCAGGCGAAGAGCTGATTCTGGCCTCAGGGTCGCCGCGGCGCCGGCAGCTGCTGAAAGCGGCTGGGATTCGGTTTTCCTGGCAGACGGCTGATGTCGACGAAGCGTCCCGGCCTGGGGAGTCCGCCGCTGAGTTGGTTCAGCGCTTGGCCGCCAGCAAGGCGCGCCAGGTCGCAGCCGCTTGCCCAGGCCGGCTGGTGCTGGGCGCTGACACCGCCGTGGTGCTGGGCGGGGTGATTTACGGCAAGCCGGTCGACATGGCCGATGCCCGAGCCATGCTGCAAGCGCTGTCCGGGCGGTCGCACCAGGTGCTGACCGGCGTCTGCCTCGTCCGCCAGCTGCCCGAGCGCGGGGAAGTCTCCCGGAATTGGGTGTGCACGACCCGCGTCACCTTCCGGACGCTGACGGCGGATGACATTGAGGCGTATTTCCGGCTGGTCGATCCCCTTGACAAGGCCGGCGCTTACGGCATTCAGGAACATGGCGATATGATTGTGGCTCAGGTGGATGGATTGCTCAGCAATGTCATCGGCCTGCCAGTGGAGGAGCTGTTCTCCGGCACCCGAGCCAGCGGCATGAACTAAGCAACAACCGGATAGAAGCGTAGATACAGGCAAAAAATCATGCGTGCGTTGATTCAAAGAGTGAGCAGTGCCGCCGTCAGCGTTGACGGCGTTCAAATCAGCCGGATCGGCAAAGGATTGCTGATTCTGCTCGGCGTCAAAACCGGCGACACGACCGCCGAAGCCGATTTTTTGGCCGATAAATGCGTCGGCCTGAGGATTTTCGAGGATGCCGAGGAAAAGATGAATTTGTCGTTGTCAGACGTCGGCGGGGAAGTTTTGGTTGTCAGTCAATTCACCTTGTATGGCGATGCTCGCCGCGGCCGTCGGCCGAGTTTCACCCTGGCCGCGCCACCGGCTCAGTCTGAGCCTTTGTACGAGTATTTTGTTGAACGACTGCGCGCTGCTGGCTTGCGAGTGGCGACCGGCCAGTTCGGGGCGATGATGGCGGTCAGCCTGGTCAATGACGGCCCCGTGACCCTGCTGTTGGAAAAAGATTGCTCTTCTGACTCTTGAAAGGAACTTGAGCATGACTGAATTGCGCCAAAACTTGGCACGTGAATGCGCTTGCCCGGCGGCAGTCCGGGACCACGACGCCTGGAACGAGAACATCGCCCGCGAAATCACCGAGCAGCTCTGCGAAGACTACAGCCGAGGGCCTGGAGTCAGCTATATGGAACGCTGCGGCATACCGCAGCAGGAAATCATCGTCCACACCCTTGAGCAGCTGCTGGAACTGCTTTTCCCGGGATATTCCGGTCATCGCGGCTTCACCGCCTCCGGACAGTTTTTCGCTATTGGCGGCATCCTCAATCACGTCCACGACTGCCTGTCTGCCCAGATTGCCAAAGCCCTGGCTTTCCGTTGCCGCCGTGAACATTGCGACATGGACTGCTTTGGCCAGGCGGAGAAAATTTCGGTCGACCTGCTGCGGAAGCTGCCGGCAATCCGCGCTGTCCTGCTGGATGACGCGCAAGCAGCTCTTGATGGCGACCCGGCAGCGCAGTCCTTGGACGAGGTCATCCTGGCGTATCCGGGCTTCAAATGCATCTGCATCCACCGCCTGGCGCATGAGCTGTACGCTGCCAATGTACCCCTGATACCACGGGTGATGAGCGAGTACGCCCATACGGAAACCGGCATTGACATCAATCCCGGGGCGACCATCGGGTCGCATTTCTTCATTGATCACGGCACCGGCGTGGTTATCGGCGAAACCGCGATTATCGGTGAATACGTGAAACTCTACCAGGGCGTGACTTTGGGGGCTCTGAGTTTTCCTAAAGATGCCGGCGGCAACATCATCAAGGGCCGCAAACGTCACCCCAACATCGAAGACCATGTGACGATTTACGCAGAGGCGACCATCCTGGGCGATGTGACGATCGGCCACCATACTGTGATCGGCGGCAACGTCTGGCTGACGCAATCAATACCGCCGCATAGCAAAGTCACGGTTTCGCCGTCAAAATTGTCCATTGTCACCCGCAGTTGAGGCGCACTGGCAGGCCAGAGTTTATTGCTGTCGGACAAAGCGCCGGTGCAGCTCCTTGTCGCCATAGCGGTCTGTTGGGTTGTCCAGGTCGTCCTTGGTGTAGGCGGAGCGGATGGCGGTGACGCGGACAATGCGGTGTTCGTCATCGCAGGTGAAGTCAGCCCGCCAAGTGCGATAGGCCAGGCTGGCGCTGTCCGAAGTGCGGTTTTCCAGCCGATGCCGACGGGCGTTGAGCGGCTCTGACTCCAGATGATTGTGGATGAAGTTACGCAGGCAGTCCAGGCCATTGGCCTCCAGCCAGGCCAGGTGGCTTTCGGCTGTCTCGGTTAGAACAACGGCGTAGCGCAGCTCCGGTTTGGCGGCGGTCCAGCCAGCGATGGCATCGGGAACGGCATCGGCATAAGGCAGATACGGCTTGAGATCAAGAATTGGCGTTCCGTCGAGCAAATCGTGGCCCGCGACCTGGATGCGATTGCCGTCAATGGACACGAGTTTGACGCATGAAAGGCCGAGCGGGTTGGGGCGGTACGGTGAGCGGGAGGCGAACACCCCGACCTTCTGTTCGCGGTGACGCGGCGGGCAGACCAGCGGTCGCCAGGAATTGTTGTGATGGAACCAGAAGATGACCCAGAGATGGGAAAATCCGTCCAGCTCTTTCAAGGCTAGGTGACAGGGCAGCTCGTCGTTGAGCTCAATTATGCCGATTGCTTCCGGGGCCAGGCTGCCTTGCCGCGGGACATCATAGGGATATTGCGCAGGACAGCGAAAAAAGCCGATCGGCGAAAGCGTCAGAGACAGATTTTTGGATGTCATAAGTATAAGGCGGCGTGCTTGTTATCTTGGCCGCGACGGCTGTTGGCGGCAGTCGTGCTCAGGCGTCGCTGCTGGGCGAGTCTGGTTCTGTTTTCCAGGTGATGAGGAAGCCGGCGGCGGCCGTGATGGCTCCGAGAGTGTCGGCCAGCATGTCGTTCTGAGCGTCCCAGGGATCGCCTTGAGCGCCCAGGAAGGCGATGCCGGTTTGCCCGCCGTCTGCGACAGCATAGAGCCATTCGATGATTTCCCAGCCGGCGGCCATGGCCATGACTAGGCAGATGCCAGCCGCCGCTGCCAGCAATGGCGTGGCGACCCAACGGCGACGCCATAGAAATTCGGCAGCTAGAAAGGAATTCAGGCCGACGACGTAGTGGGCGACGCGGTCATAGTGGTTGCGTTCAAAGCCAAAACAGTCGGTGATTAGCCCGAAAGGGACTTTTTCAAAGGTGTAGTGGGCCCCGATCGAGTGCATGATCAGCCAAAGGGACACGGTGGCATAACTGGCATTGGAAAAACGGAACCAACGGAAAGTGCCGGCCAGAATGGCGGTGACCAGGAAAACAGACGCCATTTCCACCCACCAGACCGCCCGGTCGGTTGGATGCCATCCTGACCAGATGTAAACTGCCGCGACTAACGCGATATTGATTGACAGAAATAAATTTTTCGATGACATGCGATTGCTTTTGCGACTAGTCGGTTAGCTTTTGCGGGTGAAGGGAATGAATCGGTTTTTTCTGACGCCGGCCTGACTCCGGTTTTTCCAGAGTGAATTTACTCTGGGAACCATTGTTTGCAAACCGCAGAGCAACGTCTCGCTGACGAATGATTTCACCTGATAACCTGCTTTTTGTCGCCTGCTGATTTTGTTTTCAGGCAAATGCTTGTATATTTACATTAGCATAGCAAGTCTGCCGTGCCGGTTTCCCATTAACACCGTCGTTCGTACGGCGTTTTTGTTTTTTTAGTGCAATCAGGAAAAGTGCAATCAGGAAAAAGATCATGGCTTCAGTGCTTCCTTTTGCCGCTGTTTTGGCGGATAAGCATGCCGCCCAGGTGGCAACCTTGCCCTATGACGTGATGAACCGCTCTGAAGCCGCTGCCATGGCCAAGGGCAATCCGCTCAGCTTCCTGCGAGTGACCAGGTCAGAAATTGATTTGCCGGAAGACGTCAATCCCTATGACGAGGCAGTCTACGCCAAGGCCGCAGAAACCTGGCAGGAATTCCGGAAGGCGACTTTGCGACGCGATGAGGTCGAATCATACTATGTCTACTCCCTGGTCATGAATGGTCGCCGCCAAACTGGTGTTGTGGCCACGCCGACTGTTGACGACTATGACCGCGACATCATCCGCAAGCATGAACGAACCCGGAGGGAAAAAGAAGACGACCGCACCCGCCATATCTCCACCCTGCGGGCTCAGACCGGGCCGGTGTTTATGACTTATCGCGATGATGATGCCATCGACGCCATCGTTGACCGCACGATGGCTGAAGCGCCCTTGTTTGACTTTACCGCCAGCGACGGCATTCGCCACAGCGGCTGGCGTGTGGCAGCCTCGGACACTGCTGCAATGCGCCAGGCTTTTGCCCAGGTGCCTGTGCTTTACATTGCAGACGGCCATCACCGAGCCGCCAGCGCCAGTCGAACCAAGGCTGCCCTGACAGCGGCTGGCAAACCAGGCCGTTCCGACCGCTTCCTGGCCGTTATTTTCCCGGCCGGGCAATTGCGCATCCTGCCGTACAATCGCGTGGTGTTTGATCTCCATGGCCTGACTCCAGCAGCGTTCAAGGCGGAATTGGCCAAGGTCGCCAAGGTCAAGCCGGCGACCTCCGCTACACCAGACCGACCCGGAACCGTGTGCATGTACCTGGAGAAGACGTGGTGGACGCTTGAGTTTGCAATGGACCCCGCCGCGTCGCCGATTGACGCCCTGGATGTCAGCATCTTGCAGAATCGGGTCTTGCAGCCGCTGCTCGGCATTGATGACCCGCGCACCAGCCAGCGCATTGACTTTGTCGGCGGCATCCGCGGTGTCGGCGAACTGGAGCAGCGCGTCAACAGCGGCGAAGCCGCAGTGGCTTTCTCCATGTATCCGACGACGGTGGAGCAATTGATGGCGATCGCTGACGCGGGTCAGGTCATGCCGCCCAAGTCAACTTGGTTTGAACCCAAGCTGCGCGACGGTCTGTTCGTGCATGAAATTTGAGCGCGGGGCACTGTTCCCGCACGTAGTCACCCCAGTCAGAAACAACTATGTCCCGCACGTAGTCACCCCAGTCAGGAACAACTATGCAGATCATCAACGGTCAGATTTTTCTGGAAGAGGTGCCGGTGACTACGTTGGCCGCCACTTATGGCACGCCGACGTATGTCTACGAAGAAAACCGCATCCGCGCCAATTTTCGGCGAGCCTTGGCGGCTTTCCGAAAATACTATGACGACTTCCGGTTCTTCTACGCAATCAAGGCTAACAACAATTTAGCAGTGGCTAATATCCTGCGCCAGGAGGGCGCCGGCATTGACGCCGCCAGCGTCAACGAAATCCTCCTGGCCCAGAAGCTCGGCCTCGGCGGCGAAGATGTTATGTTCAGCGGCAATTTCCTGTCTGACGATGACATCCGCCAAGGCCTGGAAAGCGGCGTCATCTTTAACCTGGACGATATTTCGCTGCTGCCGCGGGTGATCAAGTTTGGCCGGCCGGAATTCCTCTCTTTCCGGGTCAATCCCGGCTATGGCAAGAGTGAAGTCGGCGACTTTGTCACTAACGCCGGCCCGGATGCCAAATTTGGCGTTCATCCTGACCAAGTCATGGATGCCTACCGCCTGGCCAAAGAGGCTGGCGTGAAACGGTTTGGCGCGCACATGATGCCAGGGTCGTGCATCCGCGATCCTGAATATTTCCGGTTCATCACTGAGTTGCTGATGGACATCATCGGCCACGCCGCCAGAGAACTGGACATTGATTTTGATTTTATCGACCTGGGCGGCGGCCTGGGCATACCGTACAAGCATGAAGACCACCTGCTCGACATTGAAAAGGCGGCCGCACTGGTTGCTGACGTGTTCCAGAAGAAGATTGCAGAATATGGCTTGAAGCCGCCTCGCCTGATGATGGAGCCGGCGCGCTATTTCGTCGGCGACGCCGGCTATATCCTTGGCCAGGTGCATGCAATCAAGGATAGCTACAGCCGGATCATCGGCACTGACGTGAGCATGAACATCCTAGCTCGGCCAGCTATGTACGGGTCATACCATCACATCTATGTCAACGGTCGCGAAGATGAACCGCGCACCAAGGTCGGATTGTGCGGACAGGTCTGCGAAAACACCGACTTCTGGGTGCGTGACCGCGATCTGCCGTCCGGCATAGCTCTGGGCGACATCATCGTGGTGGAGAACGCCGGCGCTTACGGCTATGCCATGAGTTATCAGTACAACGGCCGCCTGAAGCCGGCGGAAGTCCTGGTTAACGGCAAGCAGCATTGGCTGATCCGAGAACGTGAGACGATTGAAGACCTGGTGCGCAACGTGACCGTGCCCGAGCATTTGCAGCAGTGAGGCGCCAGTCAGGATAACCGCAAGCAATTTTTGCCCGTTAGCCTGCCACCGCACAGTATGACTGCGCGGTGGCGGTTTTCTTGGAAGCCTATGCAGATGAAAACGCCGCAAAGCCAGGTTTGGAATCGAGGTCGGCTATTGCGGCTTTAGCCAGTATTTGACGCGGCGTGTTTCAGCCAGCCGTCAATCGGCGAATGAATAGCAGGGAGTCATTGTCATGCGCTTTCACATCGAGCCGGAATGGCAGAATGTCCTAGCAGCAAACAAGTTGGACAGCTATTCAGCCTTGCTGAACTATCGCGGCGAGGAATGCATGTCCAGCCATACCCGCGGCGCCACTTGGCGGTTTACTCTTTCCGACGGCCAGGTCATTTTCATCAAGCAGGATTATTACACCAAGCTCCAGCCGATTATGCGCAGCCTGGTGCGGCTACGCAAGCCTTTGTGCAACACGGAGAAAGAGCGTAGAGCATTCGAGTTGGCGGCTCGGCATGGGTTTATTGTCCCGAAAGTCATCGCCTGGGGGGAAAGTCGGCGGCTCGGTCTGCCCAATACTGGCGTGATGGTGATGTTGCCAATGGATGGCGTGTCGGTCGATCAGTTTGCTGCCGAGCCCGACAATCGGGAGCAGGCGCCAGCAATAATCGCCAAGGCGGAAAAGACGCTTTTGCGCTTGCAAGAGTGCCGCCTGGACTGGAAAGTCGACTGCAAGCCCGAGCATTTTTTCGTCTTGCGGGATGGCTCTATAGGCCTCATTGACCTGGAGCGTCTGACCCAGCGCGCAAAACCGTTTGACAGCGATTACTGCCAGATGCAGCTGAAACGCTTCCGCTCGCTGCTACCAGAGCCTTTCCGAAGCCAGTCGTAATTCACTATCGCCGTTGCGCCTAAAAGGGGCGTTCAGTCCTTGCCGTTGTTGAGGGCTTGAAGGGCTTTGGGAACAGTGTCTTTCGGGGCGATTTTGTACCAAGCTTCGATGATTTTGCCGTCTTCGCCAATCAGGAAGGACGACCGCAAGACGCCGAAATACTTTTTCCCGTACATGGATTTTTCCACCCAGACAGCGTAGGCATCGGCAACAGCGTGGTCCTCGTCAGCGAGCAGGGTGAAGTTAAGATTGAATTTCTCAGCGAATTTTTTCTGCGCGGCGACCTTGTCCGGGCTGATTCCGAGGACAGTCACACCGGCCTGTTTCAGTTCCTTCCAGGCATCTCTAAGCGAGCAGGCCTGGGTGGTGCATCCGGGAGTATTGGCCCTGGGATAGAAATAGACCAGCACCTTGCTGCCCAGGAAGTCTTTCAGGCAGACTGTATTGCCATCGTGGTCAGGCAGGCAGAACAATGGCGCAGTTGAGTTTTTTTCGAGCCTCATGCTTGTCTCTCTTTCCGCGGGTGGCAGGGCTTGGTTGAACCTGTCCGCTGGCTGGCGTCTCTAGATGTAGCACATATCTCCGCCGCTTGTAGGCGCGCACCAGCCTGCCGGCGCCTTGACGCGGCGGTTCCAGCGGTTCTGTTATCCGCGTTTTGCGAGAAGGTCTGCCAGAGGGTGGTGATGCCCAGCAGGAGCGTAATCACGCCGATGGCCAGCCGCAGCTTGTCGGTTCGGATGACTTTTACTGTCCAGGCTGCAAATGGCACTGAGAGCAGGGCGCCAAGGCACAGCCAGGGCGCAAGGCTCCAGTCGATATCTTGAGGATAAATCCAATACATGACTACGCCTACGATGCAGGTCAGGCCTTCGGCCAGTGAGGTGATGCCAATGGCGTTTTTGCCGTCAACGCCTGCCAGGAGCTGTCCGCCAGTGACGACTGGGCCATAGCCGCCGCCGCTGATTCCCTTGTTGAAGGAAGCCAGGAGGCCAAGGCCGATGATGCGTTTCCAGGAGAATGAGAAGGTGCGGTTCATGGTCGCGATGATGACAATGCCAATGACCGTCACCAGCAGGCCGATATAGAGCTTGAGATAGAATTTCGGCAGATTCAGGGCCAGGAGAACGGAGGCGATGGTTCCGATGATCGAACAGGAGGCGATCACCAGGGTGACCTGCAAGTGCAGGGGAAGACCCTCTTTGATGCCGTTGACGACTCCAGCTTCACGCAGACGCCGAACGATCAAAGAGATGCGCATAGTTTTGGGCAGCAGGGTGACGTTGCCCATGGCATGATGGGTAAAACCGGCCAGCAGCCCCGTGAAAAGTTCAGAAAGCAGCACTGCCGGGATGATTTGCAGAGGGGCGAAGCCCATGCACAACAGAACCGGGGTCAGGGTCGTGCCATAACCCATGCCGAGGGTCGAGTCAACGTATTCGCAAACGAATGCCAAAGCGATGATCGCAATCACCATGACGACAGTCAGCTCGGTTTCCATAAAATTCGTTCCTTGTGGAGGCTGTTCCGAAAGGCTTCAAGGTTAGACTGGCGGTCTTGTGTGAAGAGCGTTGTTAATGGGCGCCAGGCAGACAAGATTGCGTATCGCGCGGTGTTTCATACGCAGGTTCCGCCTTGCGCCCTGCCGCGGGTTAAAAAAATTGCGCAACGCATTGTTGCGCAATTGATTAGAAAAATCTGGCGGAGAGACAGGGATTCGAACCCTGGGTACAATTACTTGTACAACGGTTTTCGAGACCGTCCCGATCAACCACTCCGGCATCTCTCCGTGATGTTGGCATGAGCTTATAATATGACCGTAAAACGCCGGATAACAAGTTCAACAGGCGGAAAAAAAGGTAATCGGTCAGTCATTGATATTCGGAAATCCGACGAGTAGCGGTCTCAGGAAAGGGGCGAGGGGCGAGGGGCGAGGGGCGAGCGTAAGCTTGGGCTACGCTGTCTACCATG
>JAAZKI010000165.1 GCA_012799905.1 Lentisphaerota bacterium
AAATTCACCTGCTTTGACCAGGACATCGGCAACCTGGTCGCCAACACCACCAAGCGCGATGGCATGGTTTGGAATGACGATTCCATTGAAGTCAACATCGCCAGCAGTGCCAAGGCCGACGCAGACGTCATCAAAATCATTCTCAACCCCAGATGCGTGGGCTACGATTCCAAAAACGGCGCCGCTTCCTGGAATGGCGATTGGAAGGCGCAGGCCGCCATCGGCCCTGACCGTTGGACCGCCAGCCTGGCCATCCCATTCACAACCCTGGGCTTTAACCCGCACAATGTCGACTTCTTCAAAATCAACCTCTGCCGGTCGGCCGTCGGCGGCAAGGAGCTGACGTCCTGGAGCGAAGCCAAAAACCAGTTTGACGAGGTCGCTGCCATGGGCTACGCCAGCGTGCTGGCCCCGGCCGAACTCGCTGCCAAACTGGCGGTCGGCGCCAAGCCCGCCACCGTAGCGCCGGCTGACGCTGTCCGCCTCTGGACGCCCAAGCCTTTCCAACGCGTCTACAGTGACACGTTCCCGGACAGCGACACCCCGCCGCTGTCCACCTTGAACATCGTCGCCGGCCGCAACGACAGCGAGGCCGCTCAGGTACTGATTACCAACTTCTCTGAAGACAACCTCTATTTCCGGGTTGAACCGCAATTTCTGCTGTCAGACGGCGCCACACGCTTTTCCGAGTTATTGACCATCCGGGAAGCGATTCCATGGCGGGCCACTACCGGCCAAGTCGTGCTTTCGCCGCTGTCTCACCTCAATCAGGCCGGCATCCTGGCAGTGCCGTCCCTGGAAACCCGAATGCTCTGGTTCGAGGTCAAAACTCTTCTGCCGCCGGGCAAATACTCCTGGTCCTGCCGGTTGACGCCGGTCAATGCCGATGTGCCTAAACACGACATCAAGCTGAACGCCGAAATCCTTGATTTGACTTTCCCCAGCCCGTTGCCAGTCGGCTCCTACACTTTTGGCCCCTACGGCTATTCCTTCGCCTACAACCAGCACCTGCGGCGACAATATTTCCAGACCTGTCTCGACTATCATATCCGCTTCCTGCAAACCGTTGATGGCCCCCATCGGGCCCTGAAGGAGGACGGCACGATATCGTCCGAACCGGCAGACTATCGGAACGAAGAAAAACTCCTCCTTGAGCTGGGCGCCAACTGGGTGTACGGCTATGGCGTCGTCGCCCGCTTCCAAAACACCCTCAAGAGAAGCGGCCACAACTATGACCTGAGCGTCCCTGCTGTCCAGGAAAAATTCCGTACATGGATTTCGACTTGGGCGCGGACTTTGCGTTCTGACGGCGTGCCATTTTCTCGTTTCCTAGTGCCTTTGCAAGACGAGCCGGCAGCCAAGGACATTGACAATCTGCTGATCGGCGCCAAGATCATTCACGAGGTCGACCCGGCCTTCCAAACCACGGTGACCGTTGCGACCTGGAGCACCCGCGCCGACATTGAAAAATTGGCTCCGGCCATCGACGTCTGGATTCCCTGGGAGCCGCGTCTGACCATGCGTGCTGAAGGCCCTGATGAACTGGCCTTCTACCAACAACAAGGCAAGCCATTTATGACCTATTTGTGCAGCACGGCTGGCAATATGGCCCCGTACCTGGACTACTTCCGCTTCCGCGGCATCCGCGCCTTCCTGCACGGCACCGACCATTTCGCTCTCTGGGCCTTCAACAGCTGGCGCCAGAATCCCTGGACAAGTTCGGAGGACAAGGAGAAAAGCGGCGCCTTCCTGTTCCTCAACGGCACCGAAGGCCCGATACCGACCGTACGCGCCGAATGGTTCCGGGAAGCCGCCGAAGACCTTTATCTGCTCACCCTGGCCACCCGGTCATCCAACCCTGAAGCCAAAGCCCTGGCTGCCCCCGAACAACTGCGAAAACTCCTCGATGCCAACGATAAGCAGCAGCCGGAAAACATCAATGCATGGCGCATCGCCATCACCCGCGCTCTCGCCGCCAAACCGTGACCGACGCAGTGGTAGACCTGCCAAGATAACATAAAAATCGCTGCCAACCTGCAAACTGCGTCCTCATCACTGGCAAAATGGCGTTTCCGGCATATATTAAAAGTCTGTAATTTTCATCATCTTTGTCCTAAACCGCAACCACGGGAGAATCCAATAATGGCTACCAGTACATTCCGCAACAAAAATGAAGTCCGGCCCAAAAAAGGCGCCGGGGACAGACGTCGCCGCGTTGAAACCCAGAAAAAACGCCTCATCAGCCTCGGCATGCCGGAAGAAGTCGTGCAAAAACTCCAGGTAGATGAAATCAGAGCCCTCCTGAGACACCCGAAAAAGGTGGAAATGCAGTACGCCGCCCAATAAAACTCCCCACGCAGCACCGCCCACGCGGTGATTTCGTGCTGACAGAACGCCGTCCAACAATCGTTGGATGGCGTTTTTTTTGTCTTTGAAAACAGCTCGGCGCTTGCAAAGGGAAAAATCTGATTTATAGTTATATCAGGTTGATAATCAAGTAATTACAAATCCTTAAAATCATCCTGCCTCATCTCCATTCATCTATTTTCACGATTTGCCATGACTTATTCGCCATGACATCTACTTCTTTCGATTCACACTCTCCGGATCGTCCCCGTGAGCGTCTTCAGGAACTGGGCGCCGACGCTCTCAGCGACCGTGAGTTGCTTGCGATTCTTCTGCGTACCGGGATTAAGGGCAAACCGGTGCTGCAAATAGCCGGCGAGCTGCTTGCCGCCTTCAACGGCAGCCTCCTCGAATTGAGTGCGGCCAGCATTGATGAGCTGCGCCGCTTTCCCGGGCTGGGTAAAACCAAGTCATTGGAGCTGTTCGCTGCTTTCGCCCTGGCTCGTCGCCTGGCTCGCAAGCGCTTGGAAAGCAGGCCGCATATGAACAACCCGCAGCTGATCGCTGACTTCATGCGCGAAATCTTCGTCTCTGAAAGGCAGGAGGAATTCCATGTCCTGCTGCTGGACCCGCACTTGCGCGTCATCCGGGAAGAGCTCATCACCCTGGGCCTGGTCGACCGCAGCCTTGTCCACGCCCGCGAAGTGTTTCGCTGCGCCATCAAAGAGGCCTGCACGTCAATCGTCCTCTGTCATAACCACCCTAGCGGCGACCCAATGCCATCACAGCAGGACATCGAAGTGACCAAAAAACTCACCGAGGCCGGTGCTATCATCGGCATTTCCGTGCTGGACCACATCATTGTCAGCGGCAAGGTCGGAGGCAGTCACGACTACTTCAGCTTCCGGGAACAATCGCTCATGCCATGAGGTTTTTTAAGCACTGACGGACTGCGCCTCGCTTTGCTCATGGCGCTGGTGTTGTTGCGCCAACCTGGCTGGACACGCCCGCAATGTCGCCGCCCCGAGATTGCCAGAGACGCAGGAATTGCGCTGCAATCGGCACCGCAGTGCGGCCCCCGGTGTCGCCCTCTTCGATAATGCAGGCCAGCGCAAAGCGGGGCACTGGCAATGGCCCATAGCAGACCACCCAGGCATTTTTATGCCGATTGGAGCGGGAGCCGACTTCGGCGGTTCCGGTTTTGGCTGCCAGGGGAATGTCGGCTCGCTCCAGGCCGCGGGCAGAGCCATCCGACGCGGTGACAGCTGCGATCATGCCTTCGCGCACCACGGCCAGATTTTCGGCTGACACTGGCAGGCGATGTCGGATTTGCACCGGCGTCTCCCGCACCCGTCGCCCCTCGGCCGTGGTGATTGATTGCACCAGGTACGGCCGAAGCAGCCGCCCGCCATTGGCCAGGGATGCAGTCATCATCGCCGCTTGCAGCGGCGTCATCTCAATAGCGCCTTGGCCAATCGACACATACGCTGTGTCAATCATCAGCCAATTTCGCTTCCAACGACGACGCGCCAAGGCGCGGGACGGCAACAGGCCGCGCTGGATTTCAGGATAGTCGATGCCGCAGCGTTCGCCGATGCCGGCCGCGGAAAATACCGGCGTCAAGCGCTCTAACGTACATTCCACCCCGGCATAAATGAAAAATGGGTTGCATGACACGGTAATGGCTCGGATTGCGTCGATATCGCCATGACCCCAGGTTTTGACGCAGCGAATTGGAACGTTGCCGACCAGATACGACCCAGTGCAGTGATAGAACTCGTCAGGCTTGAAGACACCATGCTCCAACGCTGCTGCCAAAACCAGCGGCTTCACGATTGATCCAGGCATATACGAGCCATTCACGGCCCGATTGACTAATGGTCGCTCCTTCTCGTTAGTGCGCAGACCGTCATAAATTTCCTGGGTCATGTTCGATGCGTCATACGTCGGCGCCGACGCCATGGCCAGGACGCCGCCAGTCTCGACGTCTACGACCACCAGGGCGCCGCGTTGCCCTTGCATCGCAATATCAGCGCTGATTTGCGCCTGCAAATCCACGGTCAAATGCAAATCATAGCCGTCTATGGGCAACGACGTCCCAGGCAATTCCTCATGCACATAGCCGAGCGTGTCAACCCGGAGCTGGCGCAGTCCAGGGCGGCCGCGCAGCTCGTCATCGTAGTATGCCTCCAGGCCTTCGCGACCGAATTGCTCCTTGCTGACGTAGACCAGCGCGAATTCGTCCCCGACCTTGCTTCTGCCATCCGGCCATTTCATGCCTGTGAAGCCAGTCAAATGGGTGGCGACTCCGGGATGGGGGTAATCGCGTTCCAACTGCGGCATCACCTCCACCCCTGGAATCGGCGGCGACATCTCTAGGACACGGGCTATCTCTGCCTGGTTTAAATCTGTGATAACCTCTATCGGCATGACCAGCTGCTGCTCGAAATGCTTTTTGATTCGCGGCATAGTCAGCTGATGTTCACGGCCGACGACTACCGCCAGGCGGGAGGCGCAGGCCATCACATAGTTCATGGTTTTGTCCCGCCGACCTGGTTGGCGCATTTCCGAAATATGAAAGACCAAGTCATAGCTGTTGCGGTTTCCGACCAGCACTTCGCCTCCGGCGGTCAGCATTCGGCCGCGAACCGGGTTAAGCAGAATCGGGCGGATGCTCTGCCGTTGGATGCGGCGCTGATGTTCAGGGCTCTGCACAACCTGCACCTGCCACAAACGCAAGGTCAGCAGCAACAGCGGCGCCACCATGATGACGCCGCTGAGGAAAATCCGCCAAATGCGCTGATTTTCCGCCTTTTTCTCACTCATCGGCCGACTCTTCGCCGCCGGGTACTTCTGTGCTTCCATATTCTTCCAATTGAATCTGATAGGGGCTGACTTGGGAGTAACGCCGCACGGCCAGCAGCCGCGCCTGGTGATCGCCAACCCAGCACAGCAAAGGCAGGAGGACAGCGCCAGCCAGCGCCTGCCCAGCAACCCAAAGCACACACCAGCGGACATCGAAAAAAACCGCCGCCCCCTGCCGGAAAGCCATATACAGCAAAAGTATCAAGCCTGCAACCATCCCGACGCCCAAGCCAGGCAACGCCTGTACTAGAACAGTGCGCAACTCGCCGTAACGCCGCCAATACTGCGCGCCTGTGACGACGATGGGAATCATGATCAGGTGGCAAGGGAACGACCGGCAAAACAGCAAATCAACTGAAAGGCCGGCAATTAACAGCGGAAACAGCACTCGGCGCCAAGGTCGGATGACAGCAAAATAAAAAGCCATGACGAGCAGGCAGGGCAACGCCAGGCCACGAGTGCCTAACATGACCTCTAACAGCGCTGACAGTGTTGCCATGCACCAAAACCACATCCAAAAAATCATCTCATTACGTCCCCCCCGTCGTCAACCGGTGACTGTCACGCAGTCTAACCCTGCGATAACCATCGCTGACATCATGCCGTTTCGTTCGCTATTGTTGGTTACCATTTGCCATTGTCCACGGCATGGGCTCCAGCACAAAAGCCTCCAGGAAAACATCGCCTTGGGCTTGTTGTTCTGGAAGGAAGCCGCCGACATACAGGAACGACGCTTCCGTCAAAGTCACG
>JAAZKI010000515.1 GCA_012799905.1 Lentisphaerota bacterium
GCCGTGAAAGCCCTTGCCGGAAGGGCATTTCCAAAGTACGGCGGAGAACTCCGACCGCTTCTTGATGCCCCTCTAAGCCACGGCAGAGAGTGAAACTTTATCTTTTTCCCAAACACCGGAAGAACCTACTATGTTAGTTCTTACCCTGATTGCAAATTGGATTCCCGACTAACCGCGACCCGGGAAGTCACCTCATGCAAAATCCGCTTTTGTGCCTGTTTCGACTGAAGCTATACAGAGTATATTCTCACGCCAAGTGTTGACGAAGCCCCGCTTCGCATTAAAGTACCCTGTGTCTTTCCTCCATCCGAACAATGACTACCGAAGCCCGGTGGCTCATAACAATCACTGGGCCATTAAAGCAGGAAATAACCATGACGAAACGAGTAATGGACAACGACTACACCCAGGAATCCAAAACGATTAAATGGCTCCACAAGGCAGCAGAAAAGGGAGATGCTGACATTCAATTTGTTTTAGCTCAGTGCTATGACAATGGCATCAACGTTCCCGTAAACGAGCAGGAAGCAGTCAAGTGGTACCACAAGTCAGCAGAAAAAGGACAGGCCAGCGCTCAATATTATTTGGGCATGTGCTACAAAGATGGCAGAGGCATTGCCATGAATAAGCAAGAAGCACTCAAATGGCTCCACAAGGCAGCAGAAAAAGGAAACACTAAAGCCCAGTGCGATTTGGGCGTGTACTACCTTGATGACAATGGCGTTGTCAGAGATGAACAAGAAGCACTCAAATGGCTCCACAAGGCGGCAAACAAGGGAGAAGCTGTCGCTCAGTATAATTTGGCCATGTGCTACCTCAAAGGCTGGGGCGTTGTCATGGATAAGCAACAAGCAGCCAAATGGTTCCTCAGGGCAGCAAAACAAGGAGACGCTGGCGCTCAGTATAATTTGGGCGTAAGCTACTTCGGAGGCATAGGCGTTGCTAAAGACGAACGAAAAGCAGCCAAATTGTTCCGTATGGCAGCCAAGCAGGGACAGACTGAAGCTCAATATAATTTGGGCGTATGCTACACCAAAGGCTTAGGTGTTGCCAAGAACGAACAAAAAGCGATCAAATGGTTCCGCAAAGCAGCAAAACAAGGAGACGTTAACGCTATCAAAGTATTACAATCTTTGCAAGGATAAGGCGCCGCGTCCAATTCTAAAACTTATCGGCAAAGCAAGGTTGAGCCTGCTGAGCTGCTTCCATAATCATCGGATTTGAGAAGGGATTTACGGCGCAAGGAGGTTGCACGGAGTGATATCGTGAATAAACGGTATAAGTTCAGCATTATAGTTGCGTTTTGTTTAATTACGTTATCTACGGAAGGTGAAACCATGAACTCTGCCAATCTGAATACTTGGCAAAACCGAGTTGTTGACTACGCACGCATCTTGTCACAGCTGACCTGGAAACCAGTTGCGGACGGCATGCCGATTCGCGGCAAAGGAGAATTCAAGGCCGATACCACCTATACCGGGGTTCCCTATTCCAATGGAGGTTGGCAGGGACGCATGATCGGGTTCGATATATATCTTAAAACATTTCTGGCGGCCGTGGAGAATCCCCTTAGTGTCCTATACACCATCGACCTGCGTGGCGAACGGAAAAATTCCGCTGCTTTCTATGGCACCGTATGCTCCGGTTTTACCTCATATGCATTGCAGGTGGCCACGCAAATTGAAAGCAGCTGGCATGGGCCTGAGCATCGCCAAGGTATTGAGCCCGCGCAGCCTCAATCGGCGCAAGGTGCCACGGTCGGGGACATCCTCTGGTTTCCAGGGCATGTTGAAATCGTCACCCAAGTCACAACCGCATCGGATGGCGCAGTGACCCATGTCCGAATCGAGGATAGCTGGCCTCCAACCACGCGAACCAAGGATTACACCGCAGCTGATTTCGAGGACTACCTCGCGAAACGCAAGGCCACGTTATATCACATTACTGATCACGATGCCTGGCGCGGCGAAAATCGCGCCGAGCGGTTCCGTTTTCCAAACTATGCGGCGGATGCGGAAGCTGTGACCATCAACCGAGTCCTGCTGCTCGACTTGGGGGACTGGGTTGCCTATCGCAAAGGCCACCCTGTCGTCTTCAACATCATGGACCGGGATAATCACGGCGTCAATGCGCTGGTCATCAAACGCGAGGGAAAACAAGTTGAACAAATCCCCTTGGACGGCCCCGGAATCGTCAAGCGCACATTTGCCAGCT
Source organism: Lentisphaerota bacterium (assembly GCA_012799905.1). Classification (GTDB taxonomy): domain Bacteria; phylum Verrucomicrobiota; class Lentisphaeria; order Oligosphaerales; family Oligosphaeraceae; genus JAAZKI01. The sequence goes on from JAAZKI010000515.1 coordinate 2,215, forward strand.
GCGGCGATTACACGGCCCATTGCATCATGAAGGACGGAACCTCCAGCCAGCTGTGCGAGTTCTCCGTCTGCGCTATCGACACCAAGCCTGTAACTGCCCCAATCGTTCTAGGCCAACCATGGGAAATCGAATTCCATACTGAAAACATGGACGCCATTCACATACTGATTGCCCAAAAAGGCGAACAGGACTTCTCCAAACCGGTCTCACCTTATTCTATATGGCTGAACGACGAACACCGCCGCCAAGGACGA
>JAAZKI010000324.1 GCA_012799905.1 Lentisphaerota bacterium
CCCAGTCCACCACGTCCACAACAGCCGCGGAGCGGCAAAAGCCCGGAGGGCGACACATAGAAGCCCAGGGTGAGCGTAGCGAAGCCCTGGGTGAGGCATATAATAATTTTGAGCCCCGCCAGGGGTGACACATAAACGCCGTTTTCCAGAAAATCTTTTCCAAAAACAAAAATTTGGCTGATAGTAGTACCATGTCCACACCGTCCACCATGTCCACATCCATTTGCGCCGTAGGCGCTTAACCATGCTTAACCCCAGGCTTTAGCCTGGGGGGACAGGCGCACCCCAAAAACTGGCGCCTTGCAAAGGCGCTACAGAAGACTGGCCGATTGCAAATTATTGGCGAAGTGCCGCTGCATCTGGAGAAATAATTCAAAACGGATACTATACTATGAATGTAAGCTTAGACAATGGCATGGCCGAATTGACATGTCTTCCCACCTATCATTTTCCTCGCACCTGATTGAACTCGCACATGGCTTCTGTTGATGATAACCACTCGGCGCCGCCAAGACGTTCGCAAGGCCTTGCCGCTGCGATTGGACTGCTTTGGCTGTGCCTGACTGGCGGCACGCTCCTCGGCTTGCTGCCAAGCGGCGTTGGCGACTTCATCTCTTTCCTGTTGCCAGTCAGCCTGACGTTGGCCGGCGTGTCCATCCTTGGCTTAGCCAGCCTGTGCATCTGGGGATTGCTGTTTACGATTCCCGGCTATTTCCTGGCAACCGCCTGGCTGCAGCGCCGCGTGTACTGGGCGCTTCCCCCGCTACTGCTGGGCCAGGCCGCAGTCACGGCTCTGCAACAAGCCTTGGCCGGCGCCGCCCCCTGGCAGGAAACTGTAGTGCTGCTGGTCTTCCTGGCAGGGCTGCTGACAGTCTTCCTGGCCTGCGATCGCCAGCGCCGGACGCAGAACCTCCTTTCCCACAAATTCCGCCTCCTGCGCCGCTGGCTGCGGCGGATGAAACGTCGAGATAACCCCACCCCTAACGGCATTGAGACCCGCCATGACTGATTCGGCTGCATCATCCTCGGAACCGCTGGCGTTCCTGCCGGAACTGCGCCGCGAAATTGCGCGCGTGCTGATCGGCCAGGACGACCTGGTCGACGCCCTCCTGATTGGCCTGCTCACCGGCGGTCATGTGCTGATCGAGGGCTTGCCTGGACTGGCCAAGACCCTGGCGGTCAAAACCCTCGCAGCCACTGTCGGCGGGTCGTTCTCACGCATTCAGTTCACTCCGGACCTGCTTCCCGCTGACATCATCGGCGCCAACGTTTATCTGCCAGACCAGCAGGTCTTCGAAGTACGTCCCGGCCCAATTGCAGCCAACATCGTGCTGGCTGATGAAATCAACCGCGCCCCGGCCAAAGTGCAGAGCGCGCTGCTGGAAGCCATGCAGGAACGCCAGGTCACGATTGCTGGCAAGCCGTATCCGCTGCCAGACCCGTTCCTGGTGGCCGCCACCCAGAACCCAATCGAACACAGCGGCACCTACGCGCTCCCGGAGGCGCAAAAAGACCGCTTTATGCTCCAAGCCGTGCTGGACTATCCCAGCCGAGAGGAGGAGCGAACCATCCTCGGACAACATGCCCGCACTGCTGACGATGTCCAACTCATGGCCACGGTCAGCCTCGATGCAATCCGCACTGCCCGAGCCAGCATTGATGCTATCCATCTGGATGACCGCATCCGCGAATATATCCTTGATATCGTCATCGCGACCAGGCCGGGATGCCTGGATAACCTCTCCTCAGGCCAAAACCGAGACCTGCCCCCAATCGACGAGCTAGTCGAAGCCGGCGCCTCACCACGGGCGGCCATTGCCCTCACCCTGGCCGCCAAGGCCAAGGCCGCCCTCCAGGGGCGAAAACACGTCCTCCCCCATGACGTGAAAGCGTGCGCCGTACCTGTCCTGGCCCACCGAATCGTCACCACCTTCGAGGCCGAGGCGCGAAAAATCACTGCCCGGGACATCGTCGCACGCCTGGTGGCGCAATTGTCTGCCCCGTAACCCGCGACGCACATCTGACAAGGCCAAAATGTCGTCTCAAATGTGACACATTGGCACATTTTTTCGCCTTGCACAAAGATTTTCCGGCTATTTTTCGGCTCATTCCTCCTTGTTTCAAAGTTGGCATGTTATCTGCTGCTATATTTAGTGAATGCGATAACAATCAACGGTTCGGGCGTTTATCCCGGCCGCACCGTCCATCAACTCAAATACAAAGGAGGATATGACTATGTTGTGGAGAAGCGCAAGACCATCACTGTGGAATCCCTGGCACGATTTGCGGAATTTCAACGATGAGATTTCCCGTCTGTTCGGTGATTTGGGTGAATTCAGGACACGTGGCGAGTATCCGCCGGTGAACGTCTGGTTCAACGATTACGAAGCTCGGTTCACGGTCAAGCTTCCTGGCGTAAGTCTGGAAGACTTGGAGATCACGGCCAACCAAGACACGTTGACGATCAAGGGCAATCGCGCTGCTGAAGTTCTTCCGGAAGGCGCGAACTATCTGCGCCAGGAGCGCGGTTCAGGTTCCTTTGTGCGCACCTTCGCCCTGCCCTTCCCGGTCGACTCCGACAACGTCGAAGCCGGCTACAAGGATGGCATCCTGGTCGTCCGCCTGCCCAAGGCCAAGTCTGTGCAGCCGCGCAAGATCAACGTCACCACTGCCTGAGTTGCTCCCCCGTTGGCGCCCAGCGCCAACGGTTGCAACCACTGCCCAACCCCATCCCAATCTAATCAAAAATAACATAACAGAGGAGAACACACTATGTCAACGAAAGAACTGAAAAAGACGGAAGCCGCCGTCCCTGCGACTGGCGGAACCCAGGCTGCGAAGCCGGTCATTCTGACGCCATTTGTCGACATCATGGAGACCGACAAGGAAGTCATCCTGGTTGCTGACATGCCCGGCGTCAACGAAAGCAACGTCGATATTGACTTGCAGGGCAACAACCTGACCATCAAAGGTGCCCGCGATGATAAGTTCGGCATGGACGACGCCCAGCTGATCCGCGGTGAGTACCGGCCAGAGTACTGCTATGAACGCCAATTCACCATTGGTGAAGTCATCGACATGAAGGGCATTTCCGCCTGCATGAAGGACGGCGTTCTGCGCCTGACTCTGCCAAAGCAGAAGGAACTGGCCCCACGACGCATCAAGGTCAAGGCCGGTTAAAACCACCCAGCTAGGGGCACGCCACGTCGGTTTCCTTCCTTACTTTCCTTTTCCGACGGGAAGCCCCGAGAGGGAGGCGCCCCGGGCGACAGTCAAAAACGACTGCCGCCCGGGGCTTTTGTTTAGGGGCGAGGGGCTTTTTTAGGGGCGAGGGGCGAGGGGCGAGGGGCGAGAATGCTGAATGTTGAATGCTGAATGTTGAATGCTGAATGCTGAATGCTGAATGCTGAATGCTGAATGCTGAATGCTGAATGCTGAATGCTGAATGCTGAA
>JAAZKI010000205.1 GCA_012799905.1 Lentisphaerota bacterium
GCTGTGCGCCAGAACCTTGAGTATCAATGAGTGACCGATTTCTATTTTTAGGGCTGTTCGTTCTTGGCTTTTCCGATGGACGTATCATATTAAGAGGAAGCCACAATGACGGGCATCCATAGTTTTCCTTACCACATTTTTAAAGAATGGAGATAAACCATGACGACTATCTGGCGCCGCATCTGTCTGGGATTGTTTTGCACTGGAATGCTGTTCAGCAGCGGCTGCATCAGCAATCGGCCGCAGCCGGCCTCTGGCGCCAGCAATGAACGCTACTGGCTGGGCACCTACAGCGCTTACTTCAACACCAGTCTGTTCCAGATGGACAAGGCCATCCGCGCCGCCTGTAAGCGAGCCAAGCTGATTGAAATACAGCGCATCAACAAGGCCAGCAGGTGCCTCTATCTCTACAAGGACATCGATGGCGTCAAGATCGACATCGAGGCCGTGGAAAAAAGCATCGACAACATCAAGATTACCATCCATATCGGCCAAACCGGATGCAAAATCTCCTCGCAGCAGCTTTTGCTCGCTATCGATGAAGAACTGCGTATCCTGGCCAGCAACCAACTCTGAGCCAGAGACTAAGAGCAGATTCCTTCTGACGCGTGCCTCCCCAACAGCTCGGGATTTTGGCGTTGGCTAGGCTTTGGCGGCAGGAATGCCCCAGTAGCCTATTCGTCCCATTGTTCTATTTGCCGTCCTATATGTGTGATGCGTACTATCGCTCATGCAGCGGCGATATTTGCGTTTAAACAAGGGATAGAAGGAGTTCCCACGTCATGGCCGTCGTCCGCAAAAAAGACTTCCAGCTTCCGCCTAACGAATTTAGTCCCGGCTACTTCTGGTTTCTCAACGACCACCTTGACATACGGCGATTGCTGTCTCAGCTGCGCGACATGCACCGCCACGGCGCTCGCAGCGTGTGCCTGCATCCTATGCCCAAGGACTTCCGGCCGGTGACGCTGCCGACCAGCATGAGTCCTGACTATCTCACGCCCGGCTTCTTCCGCATCATCCGCCGCGTGGTCGCCGAATGCGAGAAGCTCGACATGAACTACTGGCTTTACGACGAGGGCGGCTGGCCGTCCGGCGGCGCTTGCGGCCAGGTGATGCGCATCGCACCGGAACGGTACGCCCGCTGCTGGCTGACCGGAGACCCGGCTAATCCGACCCGCGAAATCGAACCCTACCGCCCAGAAGTCGCCGCTCCCAATCCCAACCTGCTGCATCCAGAGGTGACGCCGCAGTTTGTCCGACTGACGCATGAGCGCTACCTTGAGGCCGTCGGCGAGCATTTCGGCAAAACCATTCGCTTCACCTTCACTGACGAACCGACAATGCCTCCTGCCAGGCTCGGTGAACGCATCGCCTGGACCGATGACTTCCCCGCCTATTTCCGCCGAAAAAAAGGCTATCCGGTCGAAGAGTGCTTTCCTGCTCTGCTCGGGCCAGTTGAAACCAACAATCCGGAAATTCTGCGGAAGCGCATTGACTACTACGACGTCCGTTCCGAACTCTACCTTGACCGCTATCTGCGCCCTATCCGCCGCTGGTGCCGAAAGAATGGCCTGCTTTCCGGCGGGCATTTCAGCGGCGAAGACGACCCGATATACAATCTGACCGGCGGATTCGGACACATCCTGCGCTCCCTCCGCGCACTTGACGTCCCTGGCATTGACGTCATCTGGCGACAACTCTTCCCGGAAACCGGCAAGAACCTGCCCTTCCCCAAATACGCAGCATCCGCCGCCCATCAGGCCGGAACTAACGTCGTCATGGCAGAGGTCTTCGGCGTCTACGGCAATGGCCTGACGCCTGCTGAAATGCGCTGGGTCGCTGACTTCCTGTTAGTCCGCGGCGTCACTTCCTTTGTGCTCGGCGTCTTTCCTTATTCCACCGAAGGCCCACGCATGAGCGAAGAACGGCCGCACTTCGGAACCATGAACCCGCTCTGGAAATATCAAACTGAATTCCATCAATATCTCGAACGCTCCTGCTACCTGCTGGCTCAAGGCAAACCCGGCATCAGCACGGCCTTCCTCTTCGATATCCGCTCCATCTGGTGCGGCGGCGAAACCGCCAATCAGGCTGTCGCCGCCCATCTTGACATGTCACAAAGACTGCTCGAACGCCAATGCGATTTCGATTACATTGACGACGACCAGCTGGCAGCAGCCAAAATCGACGGCGCCACCCTCAAGATCGGCAAGATGACGTACGACACGCTCGTCCTGCCGCCATCTGACTGGATAGCCGAACCGGCTCGACAGCAGGCAGCCGCTTTCCAGGCGGCAGGCGGCCGCGTCGTTGGCGAGGGCGACCTGGACACGGTCTCACCAGTGGCGACCATTGAGCCCGCCTGCCCCGGCCTGCGCGCCTGCCGCCGCGACCTGGGCAAGCAGACGGTGTACTTTTTCTGCAACGAAGCCACCACCCCGGTCACCGCGACCATCACCCTGCGCGAACAAGACAATGTCGTGCTCTGCTCTCAGACTGACGGCAAATTCTACGCTGTCCCTGCTGTCGCCGGGCGTTTTACCTGGACTTTCCTCGGCGGCAGCTCAGCGCTGTTCCTGACCAACGCTAAAGCCGACGCCGAATTGCCGCCTGAAACAAAGCCATTCCTGACCCTCGCCGACGGCTGGACGCTCCGGCCGCTGCTCCAAGTCCACGCAGAAAAAAGCGACTATGAAATGATCGCTTTGACAACGCCCGCACAGCCGACAAATCTGGGCGATTGGCGGCAACAGCTCGGCGACGACTTCAGCGGAGACGCGCTCTATGTGACGGAATTCCACAGTCCGACAGCCGGCCCGGCGGTCATTGACCTGGGGGACGTCCGCTACGCCGCCTCAATCCGCCTCAACGGTCGAAAGCCGCAAGCGAAATTTATGCCGCCTTTCCGATTTGAGGTCAAGCTTAAGCGTGGTCAAAACCGCCTGGAGGTCACGGTCAGCAACACCCTGGCTAACTGCCTGTCAACGCCGACCGTGGCCGAGCGCTTCCAGGTCATCATCCCGAAATGTCCTTACGAGGAAAGACAGCGCCGTTTTGAAAAAGACAGCCTTGAAAGTGGACTGTTCGGGCCGGTTACTGTATGCCGCTGACATGGAAGCCGCCGAGCGGCGACAGCGCTGAAAACGCAAGACATAAGCTTGAACTACGTACGGCAAAGAGCAAAACCTTATTTTTTCGCCCCGAAAGAATCGGAATGTATGAGCATAAAAAAGCATGGACTTTTATAGAAGCGGTCGGCATCTTTCTTGTGCTCATAATTACACATTCTGGAGCATACGCTGCGTATAAACATTATGGTGCATGGTATGCGTATATCATCGGAGGCTTGATAAGTGTAATACTGGGAATAGCTTTTTTATTCGGGATAGCCCTTTTGCTTGATTTCACTTTATTCGTGGTCAAAAAAATTAAAAAGCGTTAATGTGCAAGATCTTGTGATAGAAAGGGAGATTTGGCACAGCGGCTCTGTTTGTTAGACGTCCGGTAGTGCCCCTACTGGGCACCACTTTTGGGGTATGCCTACCCCCAGGCTAAAGCCTGGGGTTAAGCATGGTTAAGCGCCTACGGCGCAAGGGGGCATGACTGTAAGCATGATGCATCTTCACCGTCTGAAAGCCTGTACAAGGGGCACGTGCCTTTGCTCTGCTTGTCCATTATTGTCCACTTCCGTCCACGTCCACTGCCACTAACGTCCACTTTTGTCCACAGTCCATCGTCTATTAAGTCCACAAAAGTCCACTGGCGTCCATTGTCCACTGTCCACTAAAGTGTCTTGCTATAGGGCGCCTAGCTCTACTACTTGTCGGAACTCCAGGCAATTAATGTGAGCTGACTATAACTTCCTATGTATAGGGCTGCTCCTAGTGCCGCCTCTCCGAGGCTCAAGCTTAGGGCGACTTCACCCCAGGTTCCGCTTCGCTTCACCCGGGGTTACTCATGGTGTTGCCTCTCCGAGGCTAGTGGTGGCCTTCAGGCCATTCGAACCAAGCAGGCGGCGTCTTGAAGCGTTTCTCCATGCCATCCGGCTGTTCTGGCAGAATAGCCAAAAAGCTGATAGACCAAATCGCAAATCCGCGTGTAATCCTATCCCGGCGAGCAACAACCATACACAAAACTTCCGTATATTCCGCGTGTTCTGTGGTTACAAAAACAACCCTATAAAAAATCAGTGTTCATCCGTGTCCATCCGTGGTTAAAAAATAGGTTGTGGACGGATAGTCCACCCTAAGATTTTTTCGCAAAAACGGCAACTCGTCGAAAACGGACATAATTTCATCATCCCGCTTAGCTGCTATCCCTCTCTGCCTGACTGCTCGCGCACATAAAGCGGCTTGAATTTTTTTATATCTTCACCCCCTGCTCCCGATAGATTCAGGCCATTGAACTCACGGTCCGAGTGTTTAAACGCCTCATTCAGAAGCAATCCCATGTCCACCTCGCCATCGGCGATTATGGCCAGCAGATAAACCTCCCTCCCGTTCATGATCGCTGGACAGACCCATGCTGTTTTGATTCCGGGGAATTCCGCGCATTTTAGGCGCAGAAAATTTTGCAGCTTTACCGGAACAAGCTCGGGAGGCGCCAGCTTCAATGGCATATCTTCCTGCAAACGTTCTGTTGAAATATTGATTTTGCGAAGCGTAAGTCGGTGGCGCTCCGGCAAACGCCAATGACAATGTGCATTGACATAGACAAAGCGCAAACACCCGGAATCATCTAACGTTGTCCGCATCAAAATAGAACTTTGCTTTCCGGCGGAGTAGGCAATCGGCGCTGTGTCCGGCAAGGTCAGCGTGCCGGACTCTCCAGAAATAATTTCATATCGGCATTGACAAAAACGCTCTGCTCCATTGCTGAGTGCCACTTCCGCGTGGAACACCACATTTCCGGCGCCGCAGTCGAACCACAAATCAGGGCGATTCCAGCGTAAATAGTGCAAAGTCAAATCGCGAATCAGCTGCAATAATTTATCATCGCGTGAAACGAAGCGCGTGTTGTCGCGCCAATTGAGCCAGACATTCCAGTAACAAAACCAACTCGAGACACACCATGCCGGAATCATTAAAATCAAAAGAAAGTAAAGGATTGACAATGTGCCCAAAACGGGACTTTTTTCATTCAGTTCAACAAAGATTCTTGATTGAATAAGAAAAAATGTCAAAACCATGCACAACAAAATCAGCAGCAGTTCGTGTTTGCGAGTCAACAAGGCAAAGAAATTCCGCATTGCATTGCGCACGCCTTTTTCTGTGCATTGCCGGATTTCGCGGGTCGAGTTTGCGCTGTACGCAATCAGCCTCGCCATTTGCTCGGCAAGTCGCGTTTCCCCGTCGCTGCCGAATTCCCAAACATCCGTCCCATCCTCTTTTGTCCGGTGTCCGACCTTAACTTGAATCAGCGGATTTTCCTCTGCCAAGTCCTTGACATCAATCCCCCAAGCCCGGTCGTCCTCTCGATGGACAACCACTACCGCGCCCGGCGCGGCCAACTCCTCCGGCATAGGAATCAGGTCATGCATCCGGCAAATCCGCTGTGTTCCCAGCGCCATATACAAGGCTTTCAGCGCGATTGGAACCTTTTCCAACGAACATCGGCGGTCGAATTCCTCTGAACTCATTTCAGGGAAGTCTCCGCCATACGCCTTTTGCAGCGCAAGTTTATAGTATCTCAAGTAAAACATTCTCTGCCTTTCGCATGGAACGGCAGTGTTAAGGTACGCCATTCCCCTCGGCTGATTGCAAAAACAGTTTTACGGCTTCTTCTTCTGTGTTTACACGCGCCATGCGGGGACAGTGCGGACATTTTCGCGGACGAATTGCACATCCGGATACAGACTGACGACCGCGCCCATTCCAATCCTCTGCTGGAATATCGACAGTTTGGAAAAGGCTTTCGCATCGTCTTTTTTCACCCTGGCCGCCTTTTTGAATTCAATCGGATACAGCGTTCCGTTCCGCTGGATAATCAGATCAATTTCATTGTCGTCCTTATCGCGGTAATAGGTGAAATCCGGCGCGATTCCGGCATTGACATAACTTTTCAGGATTTCCGCCAAGCACCAACTTTCAAAAAATTGTCCTGCAACTGCCCCTTTCATCAACGTTTCCGGGGTGAGCCAACTAGTCAGATACGCTGCCAGGCCAGTGTCAAGCATGTAAAGTTTCGGGGTAGAAATCATCTGCCGGTTACGGTTTTTCAGATAGGGATACAGCAGTTTGACTAGTCCGGAGGTTTCCAGAATCGAAAGATAACTCTTCGCCGTCGGCTGGCTGATCTCGGCATCGCGCGCCAGGCTGGAATAATTCAGCATCTGCCCAGTCCGCGCTGCTACCGCTTTCAAAAATACATAAAAACGGTGTTCGTCAGCCACCTGCGTCAAGGCGCGAACGTCGCGGGAAAGATAGGTTTGCAGATAAGATTGATAAAAACGCTCCCAGTGTTTTTCCGGATGCTCCTCCATGACCAATTCGGGGAACGAACCGCGCCAGATTCGGGTGAAGACTTCCAGCGGAGATACTGGTTCCATAGGTGCAGAGAAATCACGTTCCGGCAAAAAAGCGCCGTCATCGCGCCCGTCCAGTTCCGCCTGGGAGAGTCCATAGAGATTGAAAATTCCGATGCGCCCAGCCAGCGATTCAGACACGCCTTTCATTAGACCAAATTGCTGTGAACCAGTCAGCCAGAACAAGCCACGCGCTGATTGCCGATCACGATGCCGGGCTTCGTCAATGATTTGCTTAATGTACGGCAGAAGTTCAGGAGCATATTGGATTTCATCGATCAGCACCGGAGGCGGATGGTTGGCTAGAAAAAGCCGGGGGTCTTCCTTAGCCTGCACACGCATATCCAGCGGGTCGAGAGAAACAAGGCGCCGTTCTGGTTCGGCGTTTTGGTGCAGAAACGTGGTCTTGCCAACCTGTCGAGCGCCAGTCACCAACAAAGCCGGAAAAAATGTGTTGGCTTCCAAAAAAGCATGAACCAAATTTCGTTTGATATACATAATTCCTCCACTAATTCAAAATGATAATTTAATATAGTGGAGAAAACACGAAAAGCAAGTCTTGGTGGACCGCATTGAATCAGGAGCGGGAGGCTGAATGCTGAATGCTAAATGTTGAATGTTGAATGCTGAGGCGCATTTCATAATTCATAATTCATAATTCATAATTCATTAGGGGTGAGGATGCGCTCGAACTACGCAC
>JAAZKI010000393.1 GCA_012799905.1 Lentisphaerota bacterium
CGTGGGTTTATGACCATGACCAGAAAAAAGTCGCCACGTTTCGGGAGAAATATCCCGAGGTGCGCGTAGCCCGTTGCCTGGATGAGATTTTGTCTGACCCGGAGGTACGCTTGGTGGCGGCGGCAGCCGTGCCTAGCGAACGGGCGGCGCTAGGCTTGCAGGTGATGGCGGCAGGGAAGGATTATTTTACTGACAAGACGCCGTTTACGACCCTGGAGCAGTTGGCGTCTGCGCGGCAGGCAGTGGAGCGAACCGGGCAAAAATACATGGTTTACTATGGCGAACGCCTGTGTTCCGAATGTGCGATGCTGGCCGGCGACTTGATTGAGCAGGGCGCTATTGGCCGAGTGCTGCAAGTCATTGGCTTGGGGCCACATCGCCTGGGAGCGTTTGACAGCCGGCCAGATTGGTTTTTCCAGAAAGAAAAGTACGGTGGCATTTTGTGCGATATCGGCAGTCACCAGTGTGAGCAGTTCCTGCACTATACCGGGGCGAAAGATGCCAGCGTCAATTTCGCCCGGGTGGAGAACTTCGCCCACCCGCAATTCCCAGAGCTGGAGGACTTCGGCGAAGGCTCGCTGCGCGGCGATAATGGCACGTCGTTCTATTTCCGGGTGGACTGGTTCACCCCAGACGGGCTGCGCACCTGGGGGGACGGGCGCACGATGATTTTGGGGACAGAAGGGACGATTGAACTGCGCAAATTTGTCGACATCGGCACTGATCACATGGGCAACCAGCTGTATTTGACGGATAAGCGTCAGGAAGTCCGCATTGATGCGGCAGGGTCAGTCGGCACGCGCTTCTTTGGCCAGCTGATCCGTGATTGCCTGGACCGCACCGAAACAGCGATGACACAGGAACACGCATTCAAGGCGGCAGAACTCTGCCTGCGCTTGCAGGCTGAGGCGGATCGCTGCCGGACTGCCTGAGCCGAGTCTACGGGCAGGCTAGAGATACTGTTCTGACGTGCGGATTTAAAGCAGTCGGATGATGCAGCAGGTCTATGGGCATTTATGATTCTAATCCAGTAGTATTGTCGGCGACGGACCTGGACATTCGTCTGGCCGGCAGCGTGCTTCTTGACAAACAGGAGCTGGTGCTTCGCGAGGGCGAGCGCGTCGGCCTGATTGGTCGCAATGGCTCGGGCAAGTCGACCTTGCTGCGGGTTCTGGCTGGGCAAGAGCATTTTTTCACCGGGGAGATCAGCAAGCGCAAGGGTCTCAGGATTGCCTTTTTGCCGCAGGAGCTGGATTTGCCGGCTGGGCGGACGGTGCGGGATTGCGTTCTGGCCGGGGCGGATGAAATTTTGAACTTGATTCACGAGTATGAAACGACAGCGCCAGGCCAGCATCTGCATGAATTGGAGATGGCCATTACCGCGCGCGACGGCTGGAATGTCGAGGGTCGCCTTGATATGTTGCTGACAGCGCTGAGCACGCCGTCGCCGGAACGAGTGATTGACACGCTTTCCGGCGGTGAACGGCGTCGGGTCGGCCTGGCACGGACTCTGATTGATCTGTCAGACCTGCTGCTTTTGGATGAACCGACTAATCACCTTGACGCTGAGACCATCGAATGGCTGGAGGATTTTCTCCTGCGTTCCAATCGGTCGTGCCTGTTCGTGACCCACGACCGGTATTTTCTGGAACGGCTGGCGACCCGGATTCTGGAATTGTCGTACGGTCGCGTCTATTCGTATGACGGCAATTACAGCGAATTTTTGCGTCGCAAGGCCGAGCGTCTGGACGAAGCCGAGGCGCAAGAAGAGAAGCGCTTGGCATTCATCCGACGGGAGATTGACTGGATACGGCGTGGCCCACAGGCGCGGACGACGAAGTCGCGGAGCCGGATTCAGCGCTTTGAAGCGGCGGTGAACCAGGACGCTCTGCAACGCGAGCGCGATATTGACCTGCTGCTACCGCCTGCGCCGAAGATGGGCAACATCATTGTGTCGTTGCAACAAGTTACACTTAGCTTAGACGAACGGACGTTGTTTGCCAACCTCGACCTGGAGTTTACGCCAGGCATGCGCCTGGGAATTGTCGGCCGCAACGGCGTGGGCAAGACCAGTCTGCTGCGGTTGATCCTTGGAGAGTTGCCGCCGACTGCCGGCACCGTGCGAATCGGCGAGCGGGTTGTTTTCAACTACGCTGACCAGCATCGTGTTTCCCTGCACGATGATTTGACGGTTTTCGAGGAAGTCGGCGAAGGCAATGACTTTGTCATGTTCGGCGAGCGGAAGATCAATATCTGGGCCTATTTGAAGAATTATCTGTTCCAGGATGACGTGATTAACACCAAAGTCGGGCAGCTTTCTGGCGGTGAACGAAACCGTCTGGTGTTGGCGATGCTGCTGAAAACCGGCGGCAATTTCCTGCTTCTGGACGAGCCGACCAATGACCTTGACCTGCCTACGCTGAGGGTTCTTGAAGAAGCGCTGTGCGACTTCGAAGGCTGCGTCGCCGTGGTCAGTCATGACCGATATTTTTTGAATCGGGTGTGCACGCATATCCTGGTGTTCGAGCCGGATGGGACGCTGTTTTTTCAACCCGGCAACTACAGCTATTACATGCAGAAGCGGGCAGAACGCCAGGCTGCCCAAAAAAGCGACACCAAGCCAGCGACTGCTGTCGATTCCGGCAAGGCGGAACGGTCGTCGGATGAGCTGCGGCGCTTGAAGTGGGCGGAGAAGCGTGAGTTGGAAGGCATGGAACAGGCCATTATTGACGCGGAGGCGGAAGTCTCCGAATTGGAAGAGATTTTCAGTCGGCCGGACTTCCATGCGACGTATGGTCGCCAGAGCGATGAGCTGCTGGCGAAATTGAATGCGGCCAAGGCCGAGGTGGCGCGGCTGTATGACCGCTGGGCTGAATTGGAAGAAATCGCTAATGCATAGGGGCTTTGTTTAGGGGCGAGAAGTGTGCTACATGCGGCAGTCGCCGTCCACAACTTATTTTTTAAAACCACGAAAAAACACGAAAAGACACGAAATTTTTTGTTTTTTGGGTTGTTGTTGTAACCACTGAACACACGGAATATACGGAAATTTTGTTTAATGTGTAAAGTTTTGCATTGAGCGCCTGAAGTACAGAATCCACGTTGACGTATGTCGTACTGGCGGCCTGAAGGGCTACAACATAAAAGCCCAGGGTAAGCGAAGTCCGCCAAGGGCGAGCGCAGCCCTGGGTGGACGGATTA
>JAAZKI010000537.1 GCA_012799905.1 Lentisphaerota bacterium
CACACCCTAAAAAAATCTGCGTCATCAGCGTAATCTGCGGATAAAACAACAGTTTCCCCCATTACCCAGCTCGGTTTGCGCGAAAAAAGCCTCTTCCCGGTTGATTTATCTGTAGTGGACATTATTCTAATAACTTGACTACGGAGGCGGCGCCCGCGCGCCGGTGTTTGGCAACAGAACAGCTCAGGCAAAGACATCAGGAGTATGCACATGGCTACAGAGGAAAAAGTTCGGATTGGTCTTTTGGGTGCAGGCAGCATTGCCTTGTTCCGGCATGGGTTGGAGTTGTCACAGAACCCGGATGCCGAGTTGGTGACCGTCTACGACCCAATCAAGGAACGGGCGGAATACTTTGTGAAGTTGTATGGCGGCAAGGTGGCTGCCAGTGAGAAAGCGGTCATCAACCACAAGGATTTGGATGCAATTATCGTTGCGACTCCAAACAGTGAACACGCCCGCTTGACGATTGCCGCCTTGGAAGCCGGCAAGCACGTTCTGTGCGAGAAGCCTATGGCGACCAACTTGAAAGACGCCTCCGCCATGATCGCGGCCGCAAAAAAGGCTGGCAAGAAATTGATGATCGGCCACAACCAGTGCCTGATGGCGCCGCACCTCAAGGCGCGTCAGCTGCTGAAAGAAGGCGTGATCGGCAAGGTGCTGACCTTCCGCAGCTCCTTTGGTCACGGCGGCCCGGAGACTTGGTCCCAGGATAATGGCCCTCATACCTGGTTTTTCAAAAAGGAAAAAGCGTATGTCGGCAGCATGGGCGATTTGGGCGTGCATAAGGCGTATCTCCTGCCCTGGCTGCTGGGGACTGACATCGTTGAGGTCGGCGCCTTTGCCGCCACCCTGGACAAGAAGAATGAAAAAGGCAAGCCCATCACAGTTGAAGATAATGCGGTCTGCATTCTGCGCATGGCCAATGGCGTGCTTGGGCAGTTGACCGCCAGCTGGACCTACTATGGCCAGGAAGACAACGTGACCATCCTGTATGGCACCAAGGGTCGTATGATCCTGGGCGCTGATCCCGATTATCAGGTCGAGGTCGAAATGGCGGATGGCTCGGCGGCTAAGTACAAGGTCGGTGCGGTCGCCACCAACACCGCCCAGGTCAACAGCGGCATTCCGGACATGTTCGTCGACTGCATTTTGGATGACATTGACCCGCCGTTTGACGGGCTGAAGGGCTACAAGGCCCTGGCGACAGTCGTCGCCTGCATGGAATCCTCTGCCTCAGGCAAGATCATCCCCGTCTGCAACGAACCGATGCAATGAAGTAGCTGCAGGGGCGTTCGTCAGCAGGACGGACGCCCCTTTGGCTGCTGATAGCCTCGCCTGAACCTAGTCTCTGCCCAGACCGAAGGAAAGACAAACCCCAACCCCCTGAGAAATATTATGGCATTTTTGGACGAGAAGTATTTGTTGAACGGCCCGACTTCGGAAGCGATTTATGCAGGAATCCGCGACCTGCCTATCATCGACGCGCACAACCACTGCGATGTCAAGGCGTTGAGCGAAGACCGCTGCTTCACCGACCTCTGGGAGGCTGAAGGGGCGACCGACCACTATGTCTGGGAATGTATGCGCAAGTGCGGCGTCGA
>JAAZKI010000108.1 GCA_012799905.1 Lentisphaerota bacterium
GTTATGGCCTGACCCGCTACGTGATGTCCCTGATGAACGGCGCCCGCCTGGCCATCAGCGCCCAGGCGGTCGGAGTCGCTGAAGCAGCCCGCATCGCCGCCTGGAAATACGCCCGTCAACGCCAGCAATTCGGCCGCACCCTGGATCAAATCCCAGCAGTGTGGGAGATGCTCACCCGCCAAGACGCGCTGACCGTCGCGGCGCGGACGTTGCTCTACGAGACCAGCCGCTACGTCGACCTGCGCGATGCCTGGGCCGAATGGAGCGAACGTTACCCGGAGGATGCCACCGCCCGCGAAACGTCAAAGCGTTATTCGCGCCTGGCTGACTTGTGCACGCCGCTCTCCAAGGCATTCGCCACCGAGGCAGCCAACCAGGTCGCCTACGACAGCATCCAGTGCCACGGCGGCAAAGGCTACATGCGCGAGCAGCAGGTGGAGAGGCTCTACCGCGATGCCCGCATCATGAATATCTATGAGGGCACGACGCAGTTGCAGATTGTTGCCGCTACCGGCGGCTTGGTGAAACGCATCCTTGAGCCGACGCTGGATGAGCTGGCAGCATTGCCGTTTTCTGGCGAAGCCGCAGAGTTGGCGGCGCGGGTTGCCGAGGCGCGGGAAGTTACGGCCGCCTGCCTGGCCTTTGTCGAGGAAGACAGCAGCAGTCGACTGGAACTGGCAGCGCGGCGGCTTGTGCGCATGGTGACCCTGGTGTATGTGTCCTACCTCCTGCTGCGCGATGCTATGCGCGATAATGCGCGCCTGGCCATCACACGGCGCTTCATTTGGGAATTTTTGCCTGAAGTCGGCATGCATGACTGCGTTGTGCGAGACACGCAGCCGTAAGCCGTCCCGAACGGGTCGGCGCCCGGGGAGCCTGGCCTGAGTTACTTACTCACCTCCCCGGGAGAAAAAGAGCCGCGGTCTGCATCTGGCAGGCCAGGCACTCATAGAGCCGCCGTAAGGAGCCTGATATGAATGAATGGATGAGGCGTCTGGTTGACTTGCAGGAACTTGACCTGCGCGTCGTTAAGCTGAAGGAGCAGTTGGCCGGAGTGCCGGCGAAAAGCAAGGAAGCTGAACAACAGTACGCAGCGGAAACCGCAGCCCTGGAGACAGCCCGCAAAGCATATTTGGACGCTGAAATGGCTAACCGCAAGTTCGATGGCGAAATCGCAGCCCTCCAACAGAAGAAAAAAGACTTCCAGTCGAAGTCGGCTTTGATCAGGAATAACGACGAGTACCGCGCTGCGATGCTCCAGATTGAGATGTGCGACCATGCCATCGCCGAATGTGAGGAAAAACATCTTGAGGCGATGATGGCGCTCGATGAATTGCAACGCAAGGTGCGGGAACGCGAGGAGGAGCTGGCCGCCGGCAAAAAGCGCGCGGAGACCATCCTGGCAGACCTGGCGACGCGGCAGCGGAACTGCGAAGAAGCGATCACAGAGCTGCAAGCAAAGCGTCCGTCTATGACCGAGGGAATTCCAGAATTGCTGTTGTCGCTTTATGATCGCCTGCGCGCACGTTGGGAAAACAACCCGGCTATGCCGTATGTGGTCAGCATCAATGGCAGGAGCTGTGGACGCTGCTTTATCGAACTGCCTAACCAGATCGTCAGCAACGCCCGCAAAAGCAACCCGCAGGCGGATGAGGTCGAGGAAAAGGACATCATCACCTGCCCAAGCTGCACCGCTATCCTCTATGTGGACTGAACCGGATGACGCCGCGACGGCATTTTTGCGCTGGCAGCGTCGTCGGATGTCGTCGCGGTCGTCAGTTTTCCTCTTGCAGAGCCCTGGCCGGGGCAAGTGCAGAGGCGTAGAGGGCCGGTACCAAGGCCGCCAGCACGCAGATTACAATTGCGAGGATGACGGTGCGGACTAGGTCGGTTGCCGTCAGCAGGGCGGGGATTCTGGTCAGATGGTATAATTCCGCCGGGAAGACATCATGGCTCATGGCCAGGCTGAGAAGATCGGCGATCTGGTTGCGCAAGGCGATGACGACTATGCCGAGGAGCGTCCCAAGCACAGTGCCGATGACGCCGATAATGCCGCCTTGAAGCAGGAAAATCCTGGCAATCAGGAAGCGTGACATGCCCACGGCCTTCATCACGCCGATTTCACGTGTTTTCTGCACGACCACTGTAATCAGGGTGGCGGCGATGCTGAATGACGCGACCAGTACGATGAACGCCATCAGGAAGGTCATCAAGTTCTTTTCAACGCGCAGCGTTCCGAAGAGGAGCTGATTGCGTTCCTGCCAGGTCACCACCATGGCGCCCGGCAGGGCTTCCTTGAGTTTGCGGGTGATTTCGTCCATATTCAGGGGATCGGCGACTTTTCCCTGCACGCAGGAGGCAGCACCCCAGTCATAGCCGAACAGCTCGGCAGCCTGGTCCAGCGTGAGGAAGATGATATTGTCATCAAAGTCGGCCACTCCCATGGAGAAGATGCCGGCGATTTTGACTTCCTCCGGCAGATAGACTTCATCAGGCGTGGTGACATCGACCTTGCCGTCGTCATGCCATTTTACATTGCTGGTCAGGCGCGCCGGGGAGTGGATGAGCACGGCGTCGCCAATGGACAGTCCGAGGGAGAAAGCCAGGCGGTCGCCGATGAGTGCTTCGCCATCGCGCAGCTCATAGCGGCCGCGGACCATGGCGTCTGCGAGGCCAGTGACTTTTCGTTCCTGCTCCGGGTCAATGCCGCGCACGATTTTCGGAAGGATGCTGTCGCGAATCTGAAGCAGGGCGGAGCCCTCAATCAATGGCGCTGCGTCAACGCCGACCGCTGTCATTTTGGTAATGACTTTCGTCGGACTGGAAAAGGTGCGCTCCCAGGCCGGATAGACTTGCACATGCGCTTGCAGATTCATGATGCCGGTTTTGATATCGCGGTCAAAGCCAGCCATAACTGCGCTGACGATCAGCAAGATAGCCACGCCCAGTACCGGCCCCAGGATCGAAAGCAACGTGATGATCGAGACAAACGTCCGCTTAGGACGCAGATAGCGCAACGCGAGAAAAAGATCAGCAGGCAGGTGCATTATGATTCCCAGGAGTTACGACGGCGGGAAGAGGCAGCAGCGACAAGGCCATGATGCTCATAGCAAAGCACAAATAATATAGCATGCCCACGCCATGAGGCCACCATTAATCGGCGCTGTTTGCCATTGGCGGCTCCTAAAGCCGGCGGGACACCGACGCTCCATGGGTTGCTCTTATGAGTTGATTGCTAACCGCAGTGCTATCTTGATGGTGGTGCTCAGGAGTATGTTTTTGCTTGCCATGGTTAGCGCACCTCAATTCCATCGCGCGTTGCCACGGCGAGTTCATCCTTCTTGAAGAGCGTCGGGATGACGGCGTCGTCTTGGCGGGACAGTCGTATGAGGGTAGCGTCTTCCGTGGTTTCCGCCGCCGCTTTCTGAAACGCCTCGACAGCATCCCAACTGTGGGACGTGGCGAAGACTTGCACGTCCAAATCTTGGGCCAGGCGAAAAATCGCTCGCCAAACATCCAGTTGCACGGTATGGTGCATTCCGTTCTCAAACTCGTCGATAAGCAGTAGTCCACCTTTGGCGTTCACGAGTGAGAGTGCGATGTTGAAGAGCCGGTTCAGGCCGTCCCCAAACGAGCGAAGAGGAAGCGGACGCTGGAAGTTTTTTGACCGGACAATGGCAGTCCGGGGGCGGGCGCCTTTTCCGCCAATCATTGAAACAGCGGATATACTTGGTTCAA
>JAAZKI010000555.1 GCA_012799905.1 Lentisphaerota bacterium
AGATTATGCTGCTGGCGTCTCCAGGGCAGACGATTGGTTCGGTGAAGACGTCCTCGTCGGCCTTGTCTGGCGCAGACCAGCGTCCTGTGTCTGGCGCGAAGGTGCAGGTTTACCTGGAGGAGATGGTGCGCACGGCGATGCAGCTGGAGCAGGGCAAGACGCAAGTCAGCTATGCTGATGTGCTGCGGCCAGGGGAAGAGTTTACGTTTGCGCCGAGTGGGATGGTCTTGCTGTGGGTTGATGTGTATCTGCCCGCTGGCATCGCGGCTGGCGACTATTCGGTCACGGTTACGGTGACGCCGGCTGGCTTGCCGCCGGTCAACGTGCCGGTGACCGTGTCGGCGACCGGCTTGACTCTGCCGAAATCAGCGTCGCTGGATACCGCGTTTTGCTTTGCGCCCAGCTGGGTCAAGGACTTCTATGGCCAGGCGCCCAACCACGACCAAATGCTGGCCTATTGCCAGTTCATACTGGACCATCGCCTGGAGCCGATGAATCTCTGGTCAAGCAATGACATTGGCGAAGAATACTTTGATTACTGCGCCGAAAATGGCAAGACCATGATGTTCCTGCAAATCAGCAACATTCGTAATAGGCAGGCGAAGACCCGTGAGTTGCTCGACCGCTACGGCGACCGCCTGCGCCCGATTTTCTTTGGCCATGACGAGGTTCTGATGTCCAACAAACCCGGTGCTTTGGACCGGATGAAACAGGACTATGCTGACGCTAAGGAGCTGTTCCCCGAGGTGCCGCGGCTAAACACCGCCCCGATTGACGAGCGGGTGTTTGGCTATGTTGATATCTGGTGCCCGCTGTTCGGGCATTTTAATGCCGAGGCTACGGCGGAGCGCCAGGCATTGGGCGAGACAGTCTGGTGGTATCCGACCGACTATCCGCTGGCGCCCTACGCGAACTTCAACCTGGATTCGCCCGGCATTGACCCGCGAGTCATTCCCTGGATGAACTGGAAATTGAACCTGACCGGCTTGCTGTACTGGGGACTGAACCGCGAATGGCGTTCAAACGGCGTGTTCGAAGCAAAACAGCTTACTCCGGAATTCTGCAAGTTGCGCGGACTCGACTGGATGACCCCGGAAATCCTCGAAAAGATGCGGGCCGGCGAGGTGCGCTGGCCGGAAATCCCCTGGCTGCCTTATTTCCGTAGCGTCAATAACATCCGGTCAGTCAGCCGCACCAATGGCGGCGGCAATTTGCTGTATCCCGGCGAGAACTTCCAGCCGCTGCCGAGCATCCGTCTGAAGAATTTGCGGGACGGCATGCAGGACTACGAGTATTTCGTCATGCTGCGTCAGCAGGTCGATGCATTGAAAAAGCGCGGTGGCCAGGACGCCTTGGTGCGCGAGGCGGAAGCAGCCTTGGCGATTGACGATAATGTGGTCGGCGGCGCTACCAGCTTTACTAAGGACCCGGCTGAGCTGCTGGCTTTCCGGGATAAGGTCATTGACTTAGTGCTGCGTACACGTTGAGCGTAGATAGCTCCGGGCGCGCGCAGGCATAGCGTCGTCGGTAGAACAACAAAGGAGTATGGTGACATGAAATGCGGTAATGGTTTGCTGTCATGCGTGATGTTGACTTCTTTGCTGGCTCTGTCGCTGCCAGCGGCGACACCGCCGCCAGTGCTGGAGGTCGATTTCCAAAAGGGCGTCGTGCCGGCTGGCACAACTGGCATCAAAGAGGACGACCTGGCTCTGGGAGCGCTTGCCTGCGATAATACGACGCGTTATCGCATTGCCGTCCCCGAAGCTTTGAAAGGGACGACAGACTTCACTGTGTCGATATGGTTTATCCCACAGAAGGAATCAGAGAGCGGCCAGACTACCTTGATCCACTGTCGGCGCAGTCCGCACCCGGAGCGTAACGTCGGATTCTGGTTCGGTCATACGAATTTGCGTCTTGAATTCCGCTGGTGGATTACGGCCAAGTCAAGATGGGAGGGGATTGACTCGCGGTTGCCGGAATATAAGACCTCGGTGTGCGTGGTGCAAAG
>JAAZKI010000055.1 GCA_012799905.1 Lentisphaerota bacterium
GCAGCCCTGGGGGAGATGGCATATAATTTGGAGCCCTGGAAGGGTGACACATAAATTAGGTTGTAGATGGCAGTCCACCTTAGGTCTTCTGCGTATTCCGTGGTTACAACAGCAACCCGACAAAAAATCCGTGCCCATCTGTGTTCATCCGTGGTTAAAAAAAACAGGTTGAGGCGTCTTGGCGGTTATTGCGCCATTTTGATCATTTCTTCAGCCAGGATGCGTGCGTAGTCGAGCTTGGCCAGTTTGATGGGCATGGGGCAATGCGATTCGCCGGGCACTTCAAAATTGAACAGGCCGTAGTAGTTGACTTCTTTGAGGGCTGCCATCACTTCTGGCCAGGGGACTGTTCCTCTGCCCCAGGGCAGCATGTGGTCGTCCTTCTGTCCGAGGTTGTCGGCAATGTGCAGGGCCTTGAGGTGACTGCCGGCCTGGCGGATGAAATCAGGTACGTTGACTTGGCAGATGTTGGCATGGCCAGTGTCCAGGCAGATGGCGACGTTGGGGCGGTTGACAGCGGCGATGAGCTTGAGAAGGTCGTCGCAAGTCCGGGTGCCGATGGCCGTGAGATTTTCCAGGCAGATGGTGACGTCAGTCCCGGCGGCAAAGTCAGCGACGGCGGCGACAGCCTGGCAGCGGCGTTCGAAGACTTGCTCATACGGCGCGTTTTCCTTCAGCATCGTGTGTCCGCCGCAGTGGAGCACGCCGGCCTTGACGCCCAGAGCCGCGAACAGTTCGACCCAGCGCTTCATGTCGTCCATGGCGGCCTCGAAATCAGCGTCGTCGCGGGGAGCGATATCTGCGCCCTTGCGTCCTTCCAGGTCTTCAGGTCGGAAGCCCTTGTTGCACAAGTAGAAATGTCCTTGGGGAAAGGAGATTCCGATATCGGCGGCCAAGGTTTTGAAGGCTGCTCCGACTTTATCGGGCGGGCCCATTTTAAGCAGGTCATGGCCGTGTTCGTCGCTCAGTTCGCAGATTTTCCAGCCATGTCGAACGAGGGTTCTGGCCATTTCCAGCGGATACATTTGAATCAGGTAGCTGGACCACATTGACGGTTGCATCATGGTGTTGGTTCCTTTTGCAGGAGGACGGCAGTTTCGAAATGCGGCGTTTGGGGGAACATGTCAAACCAGGCGGACTGGACAGGACGATAGAAGTCATCCTGGCAGAGCGCTTTGAGGTCTCTGGCCAGGGTAGCTGGGTTGCAGGAGACATAGACTACGTGCGCCGGCCGGGTGTTGCGGATGGCGGCGATAACCTTGGGCAGGCAGCCGGTGCGGGGCGGGTCCAAGACCAGCGTCGTTTCCGCTGGAGTGATTTTGGTGAGAACCCTGGGCAAGACGGTTTCCGTGTTGGCGTGGATGATTTGCGCTTTCAGCTCTTTTTGGGCGTGGTTATACTTGGCGGCTTCAATCGCGAGGCGGTCGTTTTCAAGGACGACGCGGAACTGGGCGTCCTTGCCAATGGCCAACGAAAAAGCGCCGATGCCGCCGTAGGCGTCAATCAAAGAGCGGGCGCCGGTTTGCCGGAACCAGTCGGCGACCGTGCTGAATACCTGGTCCGCGACCGGGGGATTGACCTGCCAGAAACTGTCGAGAGGGACGCTGACCTCTTCGCCTAAGATAGTCTCGCGCAGCCAGGGGATTTTAGGCGAGGCATGGCCAAAATAGAAGGTCGGCTCGCCATTGGCTGGAACCCGCAAGGTGAGGGTGGACGGTTTTTTCCGTTTGGCATTCTGGCGCGCCCAGGCGCTGCGAGTGGCCTTGGGCAGAAGGTCGTTGAGGCAGGGCATGGCCAAAGGGCAGCTGCGAACCTGAAAAAAGGTCTTGTTGTCGCGCTGACAATAGCCATAGTCGAGCCGTACGTCCTGGTCATCGCGAATCGGCGCGGTCGGCGTCAACCGAAGTTTGTTGCGATAGCCGTATTCGGCCGGCGACGGCACGACCGGCGATGGCGCTGGAAATGACGCCATTTTGCCGAGACGGGTCATGACGTCAAGCAACTGATTCTGTTTGGCGGCGCATTCGGTCGGGTAGTCAAGATGCTGATAGACGCAGCCGCCGCAGACGCCATAATAGCGGCAGGTCGGCGTGGCTCGCCCTGGGCCTGGCGTGATGAGACGGCGCAGCTCCGCCCGATAAAAGCTCTTCTGCTGGGAGGTGATTTCTACTTCCGCGACATCGCCGATGGCGGTGAATGGGATAAAGGCGACAGCGCCGTCGTCAAGCCGGGCGACGCCGTCGCCGCCAAATGCGATGTCAGTGATGGTGGCAGTGGTGATTTGTCCTAAAGTGGGCATGATGTCCGTAGGGGTTGGAGGGTGGAAGGCGCGTCAGGATGGCAGCTGCCAGCGAGTGTAGAGCAGGGAGCATTTCTCGCCCTGGTTGAGCTTCTGGTAGTAGACGGTCAGGAGATCGCCCCCGGGCAGCTCGACTGAAGCCGGATAGCCGAGGTCGCTGTCAGGCCCATCGTCCCGCAGAATGATATCGTGCTGCCAGGTCGCGCCATTGTCACGGCTGATCATGGCGCGCTGGCCATAGGGCGACAGACGGTAGCCGTAGACGCAGACAATTGCGCCGGACGAGTGCCGGAGAGCATGCGGCGGCGAGCCGAGGATGTTGCTGGGCTGAGCCGTTGACCAGGTGAGGCCGCCGTCTGTCGATTTGGTGGTGAGAATCTGGAACGGCTTGTGGTGACGGAGGAATCCGAGCAAGGTGCCGTCTGCCAGTTCGACCACGTGCGGCTCGTGGGTGTCGTCATCGAGGAGCCCCTGGGCGAGCGGCACTTGCCCCAGCATCGTCCAGGATTTGCCTTCGTCAGTGGAGCGGGCGGCCATGATTGGGGCGCCATGGGAACGCATGGTGCCGTCCTCGCCGATATCCCAGCGTTTGCCTAAATACAGCCAGGAACCGTCCTTCAGGACGATGAAGCCATGCGGCGTATTGACCGGGGCACGGAGGAATTCGCCCCAGTATTCGCCGTCTTCGCTGATTCTGATCCAGGAGCCGCACCATCTTTGGCGCATGGGCGTGGTCCAGGAGTCAATGATGGCATCGGCTATGCGCATGTCATCCTCGTTCCAGTATTTGCGCAGGCCGTCGCGATACATATTGGTGTCAGAGGTGAACCAGGTCAAGGCCAGGCGTTGGCCGCCCAGGCTGATGATGCCGGTGTCACGGTCATCCATGGGCGTGTTGTTGACGACGATTGGCGCACTCCAGGTCTGACCATCGTCGCGGCTGGTGCAGATGACGCTTTTGCCCCAGGGGCAGACGTGCTGGAAGCGCAGGCCGGAGGCGGCGGCAACCAGCGTGCCGTCCTGCTGGCGGGCGACGCTGGGCCAGCCGAAATAGCCGAAGCGTTCCAAAGGCATGGCGCAGATGACACCGTGGCGGGCATTGATCTCGGGATGGGATGACATGGGCTTGCTCCTGTTTCTGTTCGTGGTGCTGTGGCTTGAAACGGTCGGGTGATAGTTCAGGTATTGACGGAAAGAAGGAATTCGACGTCTTCGAGGGTGATGTCATCAAGACTGGTGGGAGATTCAGCCAAAAGGGTGTTGAAAAGGTCGCGCTTAGCATCCTGGAGGCGGAGAATTTTCTCTTCGATGGTGTTTTTGACGACGAGTTTGATGGCAGTGACGGTTCTTGTCTGGCCGATGCGGTGGGTTCTGTCAGTGGCTTGGTCTTCGATCATGGGATTCCACCATTGGTCATAGTGGATGACCGTGTCAGCGCCAGTTAGGTTGAGGCCGACGCCGCCGGCTTTGAGGCTGAGGAGAAGAACCGGGATGGATGCGTCGCTATTGAATTTGTCCACCCTGCGTTGGCGGTCGCGGGTGCTGCCGTCAATGCGTTCGAAGGGAATGCGAGTCTTTTTCAGCCATTCCGGGAAGAGGTCGAGCACGGTGGTGAATTGGCTGAAGAGGAGGAGGCGGTGGCCGCTGTCAATGGCCTGCAAGATGACTTCCCGAGCCAGGTCAAGTTTGACGGACGGCATGAGGTCGGGATAGTCGGCGCGCAGTTCTTTAGGGAGCAGTCCGGGATGGCAGCATACTTGGCGGAGGCGCAGGAGCATGGCGAGGATTTCCATGCGATGTTCGTGCCAGCCGCCGCTGCGGGCCTTTTCGAGCAGGTGTCGACTGGCCAGGAGGATGGCGTCATACAATCGTCGTTGCTCATCACCGAGTTCGCAGTAGAGGGTCTGTTCCAGTTTGGGAGGCAGTTCAGCGCAGACTTCGGCCTTGGTTCGCCGCAGGATGAAGGGTCGGATCAGGCTGGCCAGCTGGGCGGTCAGCTGCGGGCGGCGCGCCTGGTCGCGCTTGTTTTCGTACGTCTGCCGGAATTCACGCTGCGGGCCGAGGTAGCCCGGCTGCAGAAAGTCAAATAACGACCAGATTTCAGAAAGGGAATTTTCGATTGGCGTGCCGGTGAGCACGAGTCGGTGGTCGGCCTTCAGGTCTTTGCAAGCCTGGGCGTTGGCAGTGCGGGGGTTTTTGATGTGCTGCGCCTCGTCTAGAACGACGTAGTCGAATTGGATGTCTTCGTAGTCGACGCTGTCTCGGCGGAGCAGGGCGTACGAGGTGATGGCCAGGTCGAACTCGGGAATGGCGGCGAAGTCATGCGCTCGATCGCTGCCGGAGATGACGGTCACGCGCAGGCTGGGAGTGAAGCGATTCGCCTCCTGGCGCCAGTTTTCGAGCAGGCTGGTCGGACAGATGATGATGGACGGCTTGTTGGTCAGATTGTTGGCTTTCCGCGATGCGATGACCGCCAGAGCTTGGATGGTCTTGCCCAGGCCCATTTCATCGGCCAGGATGCCGTGGAAGCCGCAGGTTTCCAGAACCACCAGCCAGCGGATGCCCTCGCGCTGGTAGTCGCGGATAACGCGTCCAAGCCCGTCCGGCAGCGGACGTTCCGGCTCTGTTTCCGGATGCAGGAGCCGGTCGCGCAGGGAATGCCAGCTTGGCCGGGGGCCTGACCAGTACGGCGAGATGGTATCCACCATGGCCACAGCATGGCAGCGACTGAACTGGTAGCGGTTGTCTGAGCGGTTTTGAGCGCGCACAGCAAGGACGTTGAGGACGTTGAGGACGTCCGGAGGCAGCTTGACGATTGCCCCCGAGGCCAGGCGGACATGCTCCTCCCCGTTGGCGATGGCCTCGACTGCCCGTTCAAACGGAATGGGCGTGCCATCAGCGGCCTTCAGGTCGCAGGTAGTCTCAAACCAGTCATTGCCGTCCCCGCCAGCGCTCAAAGCCAGCCGCGCTTCTGTGCTGGCAGCCATGTTGGTGCGCACCTGCGGAGTCCAGAAAATGATCCATTCCGGAGTGAGATTCGGGGAAATTTCCTGCATGAACGCCCAGATAGCCTCCTTATCCTCCAGGCGGAGACGGCGCCAGGAGTCTTCGGTGCGGACAAAGCCGGCGTCGAGAAGCAGGTTCTGGGCGTCGTTTTCCTTGGCCGTGTCACGCCTGACAAAGTGCCCGCCCGCCCAGATGATCAAATCACCCTCGACTTCGACGCGTTTGCCGCCATAGTCGAACTGCAAATCGCCGAGAAGGCCGTCTGCGCTCCAGTCAAGAGTGAGAACAGGGCGGACGCGGCCGGTTTCAAGGTCGATTTTGCTGGCGGCGCGGGAGAGGATTACTTTGCCGGGGAAGCGCTTGTTTTCGCATAGTTGAGTCAGCCGCGCTAATTCATCGTGAGCCAAGGTCAAGGGCTGCCCTTGGAGGAAAAGTCGCAGCCAGTTGAAAGGCAGAATGCCGGGAAACCACCAGAATTCAAGCTCCTTGCCGACCCAGAATCCGGCTTTGCCAGTGATAAAGGACAGTTTTTCCTGGTTAAGTGCGCCGCGGTCTGGGACAATGATGCGGGGGATGACAGTGGCGGTCTGCTCCTGCGGGGTGACGTTGAACTGGATTTGGAGCGGGGACAGGTGAAATTGGATGATGCCCTCTGCCGTGGACAGGATGCTGGAGCCGCGCAGACAGTGGAAGAGGTCGGCGGCGACAGCGCTGGAGAGGGTGATGTGGCGCGGGCCGAAATCGGCGTATTGGTGCAGGAACTGCATCACCTGCTGAGCCTGGGGATCGAAGTCGGCCAGGCGCATGCCTGCGGCAGCTTGACCGGATTCGATCAATCGCCGGATGTTCCCTTGGGCGAAGGCGTTGCCTTGGAAGACGATTTTGGCGGTCAGGTCAATGGTCTGGCTGGGGGTGGTCAGCTCAGGGAACGGACTGGGCGCGATCAGTTGCAGCTGGGCTTCCCGAATCGGCGGGCGGAGGTAGTCGCGCAGGGCGTCCATGGTCAGCGAACTGATGGAAGGCGGCGGGCGCGGCACCTCAGCGCATGCCGCCGCCTCGGCAGCCTGAGTCTGCGTGAACAGCACATCGAGAATTTCAGGCGTTTCCTGGGCGGCATAGAGCATGACCGCGACGACATGCTGGCAATAGGGGATGACCGGCTTGCAAGAACAACGGCAGCTGAGTCCGTTGCTGCGGATGCTTAAGCTGACTCTTTCAAAGTTGTAGGACTCATTGGCGACCTTGGCCTTGATAGTCCGCGGCGAGCATTGGGCATCCAGCACAGCGCCTTCATGATACAGGCGTAAGCCCATGTCCCAGCTTTCCTGGCGCACCAGGCTTTTGATGAGGTCATGAAGGTTCATAGATGCGGAGTTCGGGGACAGCGCCATCAGCGGCGGGAGAGAATGCCGGCACGTATCGAATAATGGCCAAACCGCCGTTTTTTTTGATGTCTGGCTTGTTGATAAAAATAGCCCGGTCGCGCTGGTTTTTCAAACCGACTGCTGGCAAAGGACAGGGAAAACTGAAAAAAACGACAAGCAGTTAAAAAAAACGCCGGCATGAGTTATATTTGTTATTTACGGATTTACCGGATTTTGGTGTTTTGCCCAGGCGCTGCTGCAAGGCGCATGCCTGGGTGGGTTGCAAGGACAATGGAGGCTAAGGACAATGGCGAAATTGCGTTATGGTTTGATTGGCGCTGGCGGTTGCGGCAAAGGCAAGCATTTGGCTTCCTACTCGCAGATTCCCGAGGTGAAGCTGGTGGCGGTCTGTGACGTTATCCCCGAGCGTGCGGATGAGGCCGCCGATCGATTCAATGTGGAGGCGGCCTATACCGACTATAATGAGATGCTGCGGGAGGAAAAGCTCGACCTGGTGAGCGTCGCCACCCCCAATCACATACACGCCCCAGCGACGATTGCGGCCTTGAAGGCCGGCTGTCACGTCCATTGTGAAAAGCCGGCCTCATTGACGCCGGAGCTGGTGCAGTCCATGATCAAGGCGCGGGACGCTGCCGGCAAGAAGCTGATGATCGGACTCAATAACCGCTTTACGCCCTGGGCGCAGTTTGCCAAGAAATACGTCGAAGCCGGCTTTTTGGGTGAGATTTATCACGCCAAATGCGGCTGGAAGCGCCGGCGCGGCATTCCCGGCAAGGGCGGCTGGTTTACGACCAAGGCGCAATCCGGCGGCGGGCCGCTGATTGACCTCGGCGTGCATTTCATCGACGTGGCTAACTACCTGATGGATTTTCCAACGCCGACAGCAGTGAGCGGACAGACCTACAGCCGGTTTGCGGACACCACGCCGTTCAACCCGAATGCGAGCGGCTATACTGGCACCTACGATGTCGAAGACCTGGCGGTTGGACTGGTGCGCTATGCGAACGGCTGCACTCTGGATGTGGAATTCAGCTGGGCTTCCAACATCGAATCCACCTACTCCTTTGTGGAACTTTACGGCGACAAAGGCGGCCTGAAATACGAAAAGGGCAAGCTGTCGCTGTTTGGTGAAGCAGTTGGCGCGCAGCTGGACAGCCATCCGACCCTGTCGAGTGACACGGCCTGGGGCATCGCCGAAAGCAGACATTACGTCGACTGCATCTTGAATGACAAAGAGCTTTTGGCTCGGGCTGAGGAGGCGGTCATCATCATGGAAATCATCGTTGGGCTGTATGAGTCAGCCGCCCGCGGCGAGGAAGTCCGCCTCGGCGGCAAGCCGGCGCCAGCCACTCGCCGCAAGTCGACCAAAAAGTGAGCCTTGCGGATGCGGAGCTATCGGCTTGAATTATGATGCTGGCGAACATGAAAGACAACGATGACGTGCGTGTTCATTGAAAGCGATGCGGCGCTCCGGGAGTTTTGTCAAACAGCAGCCCGTCAGGGGCGTTTAGCGATTGACACGGAGTTTGTTTGGACCAGCACCTACTATCCCCAGTTGGGTTTAGTGCAGCTCAGCTGGGACCAGGAGCATAGCGCCCTGGTCGATGCGCTGGCAGTTTCTGACCCATCGCCGTTGCGTGAGGTGATCGCTGACCCGTCGGTGGTCAAAATTCTGCATGAATCGGCCAGCGATTTGCCGATTCTGCGGCGCTGGTGCGGCGTATTGCCGGTTCGGGTGTTTGATACGCGCATCGGCGCCGGTTTCTGCGGGTTGACGACGTCCGTTTCCCTGAGTGGACTGCTGGACAGCCAATTAGGTGTCACCCTGGCTAAAACTGAGACCCGCACTAATTGGCTGCAACGGCCGCTGTCCCCCGCGCAACTCCAATATGCTGCCGAGGATGTGGCCTGGCTGCCGCTCTTGCATGAGACATTGCATGAAAAAATCGAAAAGCTCGGCAATTTGGACTGGTTTAAGCAGGAGATGTCAGCCTGCGAGCAGGAGGATTATTATGCTGAGCCGGACCCGTGGGAGAGCTGGCGGCGGGTGTCGGGGATGGGGTCGCTGTCTGGGGTCGGCCTGGCGGTTTTGCGCGAGTTGGCGGCCTGGCGGGAAAGCACAGCCCGCAGACTGAACAAGGCCAGGCCGCGCTTGTTGCGGGACGAACAGCTGGTCTATGCAGCGCAACACCGGCCCAAGACGTTAGATGACTGCCGAGCCATCCCGAAACTCTGGCCGCGTTCGGTCGAAAAATACGGCAAAGACATCGTGGAAGCAGTGCAGCGCGGCCTGGAAACGCCGCCCTCTGAATGGCCGTCTCTGGGAAATATGCCAATCGACAAGCGAACCCTGAAAACGCAGGCTGACCGGATTCTCAACCTGGTGCGTAAAAAGGCGGCGGCGCGTGAGATTGATCCGATCTTGGTGGCCACCCGGCGTGAGGTTGAAAGCCTGGTCCTGGCAGTGTTCCGTTCCGGAATGCGTCCAGAGCACAAGGCGCTTCTGCGCGGCTGGCGCTATGAATTGCTCAAGCCGCAGATTGACCTGATATTGGAGGAAATGACAGCAGCCCGTCAGGCCGGAACATAATGCTGAATGTTGAATGCTGAGGCGCATTTCATAATTCATAATTCGTTAGGCGCAAGGGCAGTCCAAGCGGATTTCGTAATTATCGCTCTCCGTTGTCCACTAAAGTCCACTTCAGTCCACGTCCACTCTCCACTAAAGTCCACTTCAGTCCACAGTCCATCGTCTACTGACGTCCATTAAAGTCCACTTCAGTCCATTGTCCATTGTCCACTAAAATGCCTTACCCGGGGCGCCCAGCGCCGCAGCTTGTCGGTACTCCGAATATCAATTGGTGACCGATTACGGAGAAATTGCATCTCTTGCATTGATTTCCACTTTTGCCTGCTTAAATTTTGTTTTAGGAAAGAACAGCTTGCCCGGAAGCGGTTTGAACGCCGGGTTATATCAGACAATGTAAAAAAGTGAAGAAGAGGCATAGGAGCAAGGCAATGATCAAGGTAGGTTTGTGCGGTTTTGGAAGCATGGGCAGAGGCCATGCTCAGCTGTTGCAGAAGCATGAAGGGGTGAAATTGGTCAGCGTGGCAGACGTCCGTCCTGACTGCCGCGAGAAAGCCGCCGCCGACTACGGCGTCAAGACCTGGGAGTCCGGCGAAGCAATGATCGCAGCCGGCGACCTTGACGTTGTTTTTATCTGTGTGCCGACGTATCTGCACGCGCCGTTGGCAATTCAGGCGATGAAGGCCGGCTGTCATGTCTTCTGTGAAAAGCCGATGGCCATGAATACGTCTGAATGCGCCGATATGATCGCGGCTGCCAACCAGACCGGCAAAACCCTGATGATCGGCCAGGTGCTGCGTTTCTGGCCGGAATACGTGTTCCTGAAAAATGCAATTGATTCCAAGGAATACGGCAAGCTGATAGCCCTGTCAATGACCCGGGTCGGCGGGGTCTCGACCGGATGGGACAACTGGTATCTGGACGAAAGCCGCGGAGGTATGCAGATTTTCGACCGTCATGTCCATGACTGCGACGCCGTGTTGTGGATGCTGGGCACCCCGAAGGAAGTCTACGCCTATGGCGCCACTCGCGACCCGCGTACAAATGGCGGCATCTTCCACAGCTTTACCGAATACCGCTATTCTGACGATTTCGTTGTCAGCGCCGAAGGCAGCGCTGACACCCCGCCCGGCTTCCCGTTCACCGCCTGCTACCGGGCCGTGTTCGAGAAGGGACTGATCGAATTCAACAGCCGCCTGAAGCCGACTCTGCAAGTGTTCGCCGGCGGTGAGCCGATCGCGCCCGAATTGCCAGACCCGATCGCCGCCTTAACAAGCGGCATGAACATTTCGACCGCCGGGCCGTACTACAACGAGCAAGTCTATTTCTTCGATTGCTTGCGCAAGGGCGTCAAACCCCAGGTGGTTACACCGGAAGCAGCTATGGAGACTATCCGGGTCGTGCGGACGGAAATCGAAAGCTGCCGCGCCCGCAAGGCAATCACCCTGTAGTGAAATAGCCATACGTAGTAAGACCGCATAATAAAAGCCCAGGGCTGCATGCGCCGCCCTGGGCTTTTCTATTGTGGCTCCATGAGCCGTGTGGTGGACAGGGTGGACGGCGGCGCCCGCCTGCATACGTGCCTCCGTCCAGTGCCGGCACTTTAGTGCCGGAATTTACTCCCAGACGCCCGGGCCATGCGGCCCCCACGTGTTGACAATGGTAAGGCGTTTTCCCAGAGCATCATAGAGGTCTGGCAAGTCAAAGTATTTGAGTACGCCGAATGGGCAATTTGCGGCTGGCCAGTCAGCGACGCTGCTGTCGATCCAGCTCTGGTAGGACTCTGGAGCGTCATAGAGCGTTACTGATGTAATCGCGTCATGCATCATGGCGGTCAAGGCAGCGAGCAGGGCGCCCTGGCCACGGCCATGCAGGTTGACTGTGGCAGCGCCTTCGGCAACGAGCAGGTCCAGGGTGCGCAGCACGTCAAAAAGCCGTCGTCCCAGGAAGCTTTCCTGGAACATCAGACCAAAGCTGTGGTGGAGGTAGTCCATGTCGTAGGGATGGAAGAACGGCGCAGATGTGTCAGTCGGCAGCGATTCGCCCAGACCACGCGGGTCAAGGCCGTACACAGCCCCGTCGGGATTGAGAGCCTGGAAGCAAGGGCTGTTCTGCATATCAATCTCGGCGCCGACGTGGGGCAGGAACAGGCATATCTCCGGCTCGACATCCAGGGTGTTGTGCCAGCCGCGCTCGACCAGGCGCTTGCGCATGAAAGCGCGGACTGGGCCTTCAGTTTCAATGGCATAGCGAGCCCAGAGCTTGTCACCAATGCTTTGCGGCCGGAGAACGCGGTAATGCGGCACGCCGGAACGAGGCGGGAGGTTGAGCAGGTCAGTCAGCAGCGTGCGCCAAGCGGCCTGGTCAGCCGGGGGCGTGCGTTGGGCAGCCAATTCAACAGCCCGGTCGCGGATAAACTCATAAATGGGCCGACTCCCTGCTTTGACCACGTTGCCTTCCGGGCAGACTGAGATGTCTTCCGGCTTCTGGGCTACCGGCGGCAAATCGACAGCCGGGCCGCTGAGGCCAGCGTGACGACGGAAGAAGTTGACCATAGCCATCTGGTTGTGCGGCGAATAGCCGTGCACGGTCGGGCCGATGAACAGCTCGGTGTTATCCTCTGCCCCCAGCAGCTCATAGAAACGCCGCAGTTCGGCGTAGGCTTCCTGCAAGCCGCGCCGCTCGAAGAAATCGTATTTCTGGCCTAAAAGAATCGCTGGCTGGGGCGCTCTGACGATCATCATGTCGACCATTTCAAGGCCGCTGCCAATGATGCCGGGCGGACATTGCTCGCTGTCGGTGGGCAATTCGTTTTCGAGGTTATTGAGGAAGCTGGTCACATGGCAGCTGGGCGCGGCCATGCTCAGGCGGTATTCGTTGGCCCAAATCCATTCGGTCAGGGTGCCGCCTCCGGAGTTGCCGGTGATGCCGATGCGTTTCGGGTCGACTTCCGGCCGGGTGAGCAGGGCATCCAGGGCGCAGCGGCCATCCCAGACGCGCCAGGAACCGAAGAAATCGCCGACCAGCTCAAGCTGCTTGCCCATGACATTGTGAGCGCCGCACAGCGAGTTGGCGAGGCCAAGATTGTCAAGGAGAGTGTACTGGTTCCGTTCGCCCTGGTGGATTGGGTCATAAATCAGCACGACAAAGCCGTTGTTGACCAGGCGGATGCAAAAATCCTGGTAGACCGGCGCGGCCTTGCCCAGATCGCTGTGTCCACAAGCGCCGAGGACAGCTGGCGCCGGCGCATCAAGTTGGTCAGGCAGGTAGAGGTTGGCGGTCACCCAGAAGTCCGGCCGGCTTTGGAAGCGCAGTTTTTCGATGCGATAGCCATCGAGCTGGAGCGTGCCAGTGTATTCCAAGGCAAGGGGGACTTGCTTTGGCTTGGGGCCGAAACTGCGGGCGATGGCCTGCCGGAGCTTGGCCTGGTAGGCCAAGGCGTCCTCACGGGTTTTCAAAGCAGCCAGGGCGCGGGTGCGCTCGGCGCGTTTGGCGCGCAGTTTGTCCACATAGTCGTCAACCACCATGTGAGGATAGCCATTTCTGCTCATAATTGCCTTTCCGGAAAAAAAGTTGCGGGTCAAGGAAGCCGTAACAAACGGCCGGCAGGTGGATTACAGTTTGAATACGGTCTTTACGTCCTGCCAATAGTAGTTGTACTTGGTCGGATAGTAGATGCTGTCGCGACCGCTGACATTGAATGATGCCAAGCCCTTGAGGGCAGAGCTGCTGACGTGCTCAAGGCGCTTGTCGCAGGGGATGTAGACCGCGTGGGTGTCGGGGCGCATTTCCTGCATGAAGCAGAGCTGGTTCATTTCATAGTCGAGGTCGTAGCCGTTGCGCAGTCCGCGCACGAGGGTCACGTCGCAGTACACGGATTCGCGTTCGATTAAGTCGACCATAAGGGTGTCGAAATCAACCACTTCGTGGAAAGGGAGAGTTTTGTCGAGCATTACGTCCCGGTCAATGTTCTTATGCGGGTTGATGCCAACGGCGACGATGATCTTGTCAAACATCCGTTCGGCTTTTTCGAGGATGGAGAGGTGGCCGATGTGAAAGGGGTTGAAGGTGCCGGCGTAAATGCCGACGCGGGGGCGGCGGTGCTCAAGGTAGTCGATTAGAAAGCGCATGGTGTCCCGACATTCCGGGAAACGCTTGGCAAAACGGGTGAAGAAGGCGCTTCGGCCGCGGCGGTACTCCGTCATGTTCAGGTACTGGTATTCGCGGAAGATTTGGAATTCGTAGTCAAGCAAGTCGACATGGGAGCCGTGGATGATGACTTGGCAGTCGAAGTCGTGGAACCGGGTAGCCAATTCGTTGACATCGTCCTGGAGGGTGGTGGCCAAGATAGCCAGGCGGATGCGCTCAACCGAATCAGCAGGAACCGGGTTGCCAATGGCATTGAGGATGTACAGGAATGCTTCGCAGGAGCGTTCTTCGCTGTCAGTGCCTTGGGGCACCCAGACCGCGTCATGGAAGAGGGCGGTCAGCAGCAGTTCCGCAGCTAAAAGCTGATTGTTCCAGACCTCGTTGTTGCGGATGCCCTGGCAGATGGTGAGCAGGTGGTCTAGAGTATGAAAATAGCGGTGCGGCTGGCGGTAGGCGGCAAATACGCGCTCCAGCCAGACGCCGTCCAAGTCAAGCTGAAAAGGATTGCATTCCGCCAGAATCGAGCGAATGCCGTTCTCTCTGGAGTTGTCTTTAACGTTGTGCATGGTTGGGTTGTTTTCTCAGGTTAATTTTGAAAAGCGATGACAGCGCTTTAAGTGGAGAATATCTGCCGGACGTAGTCGTACGTAGTTCAGCTTTAGCTTGCAGTATGTAGAGGGTGTCCAAAATTGTTTTTAACCACGAAAGGCACGAAAAAGCACGAACTTTTTTAGAGTTGGGTGGTGTGCAGATTGTAACATTCAGAATTTCTATCGCCTATTTCCGTCTTTTTTCTCCGACC
>JAAZKI010000428.1 GCA_012799905.1 Lentisphaerota bacterium
CCCCGCGCCCTGCTCTACGCCGTCTACCACTTCTTTGAACTGCGCGCTGACTGCCGCTATTTCTGGGACGGCGACATCATCCCGCGCCAAGACTCCATTGACCTGACCGGCCTCCAAGTCACGGAAAGCCCACGCTTCGAATACCGCGGCCTGCGCTACTTCGCCCACCGCAGCCTGACCCGCTTCCAAGCCGAACACTGGGACCTCCAGGAATGGAAACGCGAAATCGACTGGATGCTCAAAAAACGCTTCAATCTGTTCATGCTGCGCATCGGCTTGGATGACCTCTTCCAAAAAGCGTTCCCAGACATCGTCTCCTATCCGGAAGACGGCATTGTGCCTGAGTCCACGCCGCGCTCATACGACGACCGCAACCTGTTCTGGCCTTTGCAGTACCGCGGCCAGCTGCGCCGGGAACTGCTCGCATACGCCCGCGAACGCGACCTGCTCCATCCCGAAGACCTCGGCACCATGACCCACTGGTACAGCCGCACGCCGCACCAGTACCTGGAAAAGATCAAGCCGGACTTCATGCCCCAGGCGACCTCCGGCTACGGCGATCCGACAGGACTGGTCTGGGACATCCGTCAAGACAAGTTTCTTGAAGACTACTTCCATCTGACCGAAACGCACATCCGCGAATACGGCGCACCTGACTTGTTCCACACCATCGGCCTGGCCGAACGGCGCTGCTATGACGACCGCGAAGCCAATCACCAGATGAAGCTCTATACCTACCGCCGCATCATCAGTCGACTCCGGCAAAAATACCCCCATGCCCCGCTCCTCATCGGCTCATGGGACTTCTGTATGTACTGGACGCCCGAAGAAGTGCGCTCGCTGGTCGCCGAACTCGACCCGGCCAATACCCTCATCTTTGACTATACCTCAGACACGGATGACGAATTGCGCACCTTCCAGAATTGGGACTTAGTCGGAAACTTCCCCTGGATTTACGGCATCTTCCACGCCTTTGAAGACGAAAATGACATCCGCGGCAACTACGACGCCATTGCCCGACGCCTGCCTATCGCTGCCCGCGACCCCATGTGCAAAGGCATGGTAATGTGGCCCGAATGCTCCCACACCGACACCCTCATGCTGGAATTCCTCGCAGCCAACGCCTGGAATCCTAGCCCTGAAAACGTCCATATCGAAACGTTTATCAAGACCTTCTGCCGTCAGCGCTACCAGGGGCCGCAGACCGCTGCCATGACCAGCATCTGGACTGACATGCTGCCGCTGATCAAAGTGCGGCACTGGAACGCCCCCCGCCTGCTGCCCTTCCAACGCCTGCACCATGACTTCTACGCCAAGCCCTTCAGCTACCTGACCCAACTGTCCGCCATCAACTTGCAACGCGCGGCCTTCTACCGCGAGCGCCTAGCTGATCTCATTCCTGCCGCCCCTGCGCTCCTCCGCCGCTTGGCCGACATCCGCCTGGAGCAGGAATCGCCGATGCTCTTCCGCGACGTGATTGACCTGGCCCGCACCGCCGCCGGTCGCATCTTGCTGTTCGCCTACACGCGGCTGATCGGCGACCTGGACGCCTGGCATCACGGCCACGACAACCAGGAAGAAGTGCGTTTCGCAACCACCACCATACACCAGCTGATGAACTGCTTCGGCAATATCCTGGCCGCCAGCCCGGAATTCTCCTTGCACGCCTCTCTGCTGGACCTGCAAGCTAAGCACGAATGTTACCCGGACTTCGAAAAAACGCTCAAAGGCAATGCCGAAAACTTTTACTGCCGAACCGCCATCACCGAACTGGTCTTCAATGTATATCTGCCAGAATACCAACTGGTCGAGGAATGGATTGAAGAACGCCTGAACGAAAACAACCGCAGTCTCTGGATCAATCCGCCTGACAGGCTGAAAACCGCCCGCCAGGCCGTTATTGACCGATTCTATGATACGCCGCTGGCTGAAATGGCGCCCGACACCCCGGCCGCACGCGCCAAGCTGGCTGACACCCTGCGGCAAACCGCTCGGCTCGGTGAAACTATCCTGGCCTGAACACGGGCAAAAGCCAACCACAGCAACGGCAACAACCTGGGGCAAAGAAGGATAGGCAGGAAACACGCGGGGGAGGAAAAGGTTCGCAGCCCTTTCCTCCCCCGCGCAAAACCCAGCTACGCTTTTCCGGCTGGTCTCTACTCCCCGTCGCCGCTGTTAGTCGCCATTTTCCAGGCCGGCTTCCGGCGGAACGGGTTTTCAAAGGTATTGGTGATGCGGCCAGTTTTCTCCAGGTGCATCATGCAGGCGCGAATACAGCCCGAGGCGCCTTCCAAGGCGCGAGCGTAAAAATACTGCGGCGGCAGTTTGTACTCCTGGGATTTTCCGACCGGCGCTGCAAAGCCCTCCCGATCAGCCTCAGTGACGCAGAAGGGATTGTGCTCAGGCGAAGCGCCGCAAAAATACCGGCTGCACTTCGTATAGTCGATATTCGCCCATTCGATCACGTTTCCGTCGATGACCACGCGCACGCAGTCCTCGTTCTTTGCAGGGATGGCGCCGCCAGTGCAGGCTTTGACACACTGCTTGCAACGGTCGCAAATCGTGCCTGGCTTGACGACCGGGTCATACTCGAATTCGGCGTCAGTCAGCAAGAGCGCCAGGCGCTGGCGCGGGCCGAACTCCTTGGACAGGAATATCTTGCTCCAGCCGATTTCACCTAGCCCCGCAATCACAGCGCCCAAGCGCACGTGAATCGACAGGTTGGGATAGGGGTTGCCTTCCTTGAGCGGACGGCTGAGGGTCTCACTCGGCTTGGTTTCCGCGCCGGGAACCTGGCCGCTCATGTTCGTCGCGCCCCAGGCGAAATGATTTGGAATCGGCATGGCGTCATAGCCCTCGTCCTCAATCCAGCGGCACAATTCTCGCAGAACCAGAGGCTGCCGAATGCAGTTAATGCTGGCGTAGCCCACCCCGGAATAATTCGTGTAGAACGTCCCCTCTTCAATCCCGCGGAAAACACCCCGCAGGTGACGGAAGCCCAAGGCGATTATAGACTTGCATCCCGGCAGCGCCCAGCGGGCGTCAAGCTGCTTGGGAGCACCTTCGTAGCGGCTCACCGGACCGACCGCCACGATGTCAGCGCCGGCCTCCAAGGCGCGCTGCTTCAAAATTTTCGCGCTTAGCATGAGCAGTCTCCAAAGGGTCTTTTGAATTTATTTTTCAACACGCCGCGTTCTTCCAGGTGCGCCATGCAAGCCATGTGACACCCGCGCATGCCGCCGATAGCTCTTCCACTCCACAGCACCGGCCCCAGCTTGTACGTCCGCGCCGCCGTGTAGGGCTGCTGGTTAAAGCCCTCTTCATCCTGCGGCGAAACCATGAACGGATTGCAGGCTTTCTCGCCGCCGCCATGGAAAGCCACGCTGCATTTCTCGAAATCCAGCTTATTCCAGCTCAGCTCGCGGCCAGCGATTCGCACTGTCGTCTTCTCAGTCGGGGAAATTGCACAGCCCGGGCATTGCTCAATGCACTTGCCGCAGTGGTCGCACAGACCGCCGGGGAAAATCGGGTCTGGATCGAGCTCGGCGTCGGTCAGCACCACCGCGAACATCTGGCGTGGGCCGTACTCTGGCGTCAGGAACATGCCGCTGTCACCGATTTCGCCCAGGCCGGCGCAATACGCTGCCAGGCGCATCTGGAAATAAATATCAGGCGCTGGACGGTCGTCCGCCACTGGGCGGCTGTAGTTGGAGCTGTCCTTGCCGTAAAAGGCCGGATTGGCATCAATAAAGCCCTGCCCCATCTCGTCCGCATCAACGCCGTCGATGTTGCTCCAGGGGAAATTATCTGGAATTGGTGACGCTTCGTAGCCGGCGTCCTCGAACAGGTTGCAGAATTTCCACAGAGTCACGGGTTGGAAAACCCATTTGTTGCCGGCATAGCCCATCATGCTGAACATCGTATAGAAGGTACCGGCCTGGACGCCGCGGTACAAGCCGCGGAACAGCCGAAAGCCCAGAACCACCACGGATTTGGCCTCCGGAAAGGCCGATAGCGGATTGAAACGGGCCGGCAATTCGGCAAACCGGTCTGGCGAGGCAATGCCCACCAGGTCGGCGCCCGAATGGAGAGCGTGGCTTTTTACCTTAGCGCTAGTCAACATGGTACGGTTCCTTTTGATGGTGCGTTCCTGGTGTCATACTCCACCCCCAAAAACATCCCCTGAACTAAAAATACTGTTAAACAATAATTCCGCAACTGCTGACAGACTTTTTTTCTCGCTGATTCACAACTTGAAGCAAGGGTAATGGTCTAAAGCCAAAATAGCCCTGGCCGGCGGGATGAAATCTTTTCGGCAACGCGCTATGTTATGCATGGACTGGCCAAACGCCGGTTCAATCCAGTAGTGCCCAAGGCTCCTCGCACACACATATCCACCTCGACCCCCAAGCATAAACCATGTCCTTCCTCATCGGTTGTCACCTTTCCGCGGCCAAGGGTTTCACGCCCATGGCCCATGACGCCATCTCCATCGGCGCCAATGTATTCCAGTTCTTCACCCGCAATCCCCGCGGCGGCAAAGCCAAGGACATTGACCCAAACGACGTCAAGACATTCCTGGAACTGGCCGAAAAACACCAGTTCGGGCCGCTGCTCGCACATGCGCCCTATACTCTCAATCCATGCTCAAACAATCCCTCCACCCGGCGCTTTGCGCACGAAGTCATGACCGACGACCTGCTGCGCATGGAATACGTCCCGGGAAACCTCTATAACTTCCATCCCGGCAGCCATGTCGGCCAAGGCGTTGACGCCGGCATCGACATGATCGCTGACATGCTTAACGACATTCTCAGCCCCAAGCAGACCACCACAGTACTGCTTGAAACCATGGCCGGCAAAGGCTCAGAAATCGGCGCCACGTTCACTGAACTGCGACGCATTATGGACAAAATCGCCTTGCCGGAAAAAATCGGCGTCTGCCTGGACTCCTGCCATATCAGCGACGCTGGCTATGACGTAATCAATGATCTGGACGGCGTGCTCGCTGAGTTTGACCGCGACATCGGCCTCCAGCACCTGAAAGCCATCCATCTCAATGACAGCCTGAATCCCCCTGGCGCCCGCAAAGACCGCCATGCCAAAATCGGCAAAGGCGAAATCGGCCTTGAAGCCCTGACCCGCATCATCAACCACCCTGCCCTCAAACACCTGCCGTTCTACCTCGAAACCCCTAATGAACTCGACGGCTACGGCGAGGAAATCGCCCTGCTAAAAACCCTCCGCCAACCCTAAGCCACTTGACCCCGGCCCCTGCCTGAGCATCGGCCATAACTCTTACTTACAGGAGGACTGCGCCATGTCAAAAATGACTTCCTTCTCGTTATTCTGCTGCAGCATCTACGCCTTTGCCAGCGCTGCCGCAGCGGCCGACCGCAAACAGGCAGAAACGCTTTTTGAGCAGGCCAACTACGCGGAAGCGTATCAGCACTATCAGGCCCTCGCCGTCCAGGCCGACACCCCGCCCCGACTCGCCGCCCAGGACCTGCGCCAAGCCGCTGACTGCCTGAAACGCCTCAACCGGGTCGCGGAATGGGACGACCTGCGCGAGCAGGCCGCGGCCGCGCATCCCGGCGACTGGTCCGTCGCCACCGCAATTGCAGAGGCCAATCGCAGCATGCCCTCCTGGGGCTTTGTCACTGCCGGTCAATTCAGCCGCGGCGACCAGCGCGGCGGCAACTGGCAAAACCACCGCTCCTGCTACCAGCGCGACCGCACCAGGCTCCTTCAGCTGATGACCGACGCGTTGCCCGCCTTCCTCCGCGACCGTGACGCCATGACCGAAGAGGAGGAAAAAAGCTACCTACACACCTT
The DNA here is from genome assembly GCA_012799905.1 of Lentisphaerota bacterium. Taxonomy (GTDB): domain Bacteria; phylum Verrucomicrobiota; class Lentisphaeria; order Oligosphaerales; family Oligosphaeraceae; genus JAAZKI01. The sequence goes on from JAAZKI010000428.1 coordinate 5,836, forward strand.
CCGGCGTCTGCTGCTGCCAGACAAAAACGACTCTTGGCGACTGCAAATTCTTACCGACTTGACCACCCTCCCTGATTTCGATGACGGCAGCGAACCCCGAGGTGACGGCGCCCCGGTTAACGATGACGGCTCACCGGTCTTCTACGCCCTGCCAGAGTCATACGCCACAGCCCACAACGACGGCGAGCGCTGGCGCTGGCTGCTGCACCTGACAGAACAATCCAAGGCGCCGCACTCGCGCTTGCGAGCCCGCCTGGAATTCGCTGACTTCCTGAGGTCGCAATTCGGTGTGCAGACGCTCCTGCGAGACTTCTTCTATGCAGATAGCGGCGATGATTCCCTCGCCGCCATCCTGGCCGTGGAAACGCTGTCCGACGATGAGACTATCGCCAGGCTGGCAGGCGGCATCCGGCGCTTCCAGCTTCCGGAAGAATTCAACTACATCAAAATCTACCAAAGGCTGTATGCCGAATACCCACAGCAATTCTTGGGCCAAGCCAAAGAGCTGGCGACTATCTATGAAAACCGCCGCCAGTATCCCAAGGCCGTGGAATGGTGGCACAAAGAAGCGGAAAAATACGAGGGGGATGCCAGCGCCAAGGATAATTGCTACGCCAGTAGACAAATCCGGCGCATCACCGGCAACTGGGGCGAATTCCTGCCCGGCAAGCCGCAGGTCGCCGGACAGCCCGCCACCGCAACGCTGCGGTTCCGCAATGCCACCAAGGCGCGCCTGACCGTTCACCGCATTGACCTGGAAGCCATGCTCGCAGCCTCCAAGAAACACATCCGCAACAAAGGCGGTGGACGCCACCTGGACTGGCGCATGACTCAACCCAGCTATATGTTAGACCGCCTCCTGAAAGAAAAAGAGGGCGACGCCTACGTCAAAGAGCAGCTGGCCGCCTGGGAAGAGACGCTCGAACCGCTGCCCGGGCATCGCGACCGCCAGGTGATCATCACCACGCCAATCGTCAAACCCGGCGCGTATCTGCTCACAGCCACTTTGCCAAACGGCAACCTCAGCCGCCTGCCTCTCATCGTCGAAGACGTCAAAATCGTCAGCAAGCCCCTGGAAGACGGCAATCTCTGGCAAGTCCTGGACGCTGCCAGCGGCGCACCGGTGCCCGGGCTGGAGCTGCGCCTGTTCGGCTGGAACGTCCGCTGGAACTCCAAAACCAAGCGCAACCAAATCACCATCCGCGAACTAACCGCCAAAACTGACGCCGACGGCCTGGCTGTCTTGGATACCAAGGCGCTCAAAACGAATGACAGCAAGCGCAGCCTGCAATGGCTCGTGGAAACAACCAGCCCAGGCGGCGCATATACCTGTCATGGCTATGACGACTCAGACGATTTCGACCACTCAAACACTTGGGAGAACATCAAGGCATTCGGCATCACTGACCGCCCCGTCTACCGCCCCGGCCAAAAAGTGGACTTCAAATTCTGGATCGCCAAGGTCGCCTACGAACGCGACACGCCCAACCCACTGGCCGGAACCGCTCTCACCGTCCGCCTGCTTGACCCCAAGGGCGATGAAGTATTGAAGACTTCCCTGACTGCCGATGGCTACGGCGGTGTCGCCGGCGACTGGCAAATTCCCGGCAACGCCGCCCTGGGCATGTATTCCCTGCTGCTTGAAGACAGCGCCAACCGCAGCTTCCGCCATCGGATTGGTTTCCGGGTGGAAGAATACAAGAAGCCGGAGTTCGAAGTCTCGGTGGACTTGCCCACAGAACCGCCATTGTTAGGCGACCAGGTGCAGGTCACAGTCCGCGCCAAATACTATTTTGGCGCCCCAGTGACTTCCGGCCAAGCCAGCATCAAGGTGCTGCGCTATGACTATAGCGATTCCTGGTGGCCTGTCCGCCCCTGGGACTGGTTCTACGGCAATGGCTACGCCTGGCTGGCGGAAGACGCAGTCTGGCATCCGGGCTGGACAGCCTGGAGCCACGGCCGACCATATTTTGACTGGCTGCCCCCGCGCCATTCCAGACCGCCGGAAGTGGTGGCGCAAATCGACCGTCCCCTCGACGAAAACGGCGCCGTGACCTTCACTATCGACACCAGCCTCGCCAAGACCTTGTTCGGCGACCGCGACCACCGCTATGAAATCACTGCCGAAGTCCGCGACCAGTCCCGCCGCACCATTGTCGGCGCCGGCTCGGTCATCGTCCCTCGCCAGCCTTTTGCCGTCTATGCCTGGACTGACTGCGGCTACTATCATGCCGGCGACCCGATCAAAGCCTATCTGCAAGCCAGGACGCTCAGCGGCGCGCCAGTGCAAGGCGCAGGCACGCTCAAGCTGTTCCGCCTCGGTCGCGATCCCTTAGGTGAGCTGGTCGAAAAACTGGAGCAGGAATGGCCCCTGGCGCCAGACGAAAACGGCGCCGCCAACATGACCATCAACGCCGCTGAACCAGGCCAATACCGCCTGACCTGGACTGTGACCGACGCCAAGGGCCGCGCCGTCGAAGGCGCGACTGTCATCACCATCCGCAAAACCGGCAAACAAGTTGAGCTGGGATTCCACTATAACGCTCTTGAGCTGATTCCGGATCGACCCGAATACGCCCCCGGCGACACCGTGCGCCTGGCCGTCAACACAGCCCAGCCCAACAGTACGGTCATGGTCTTCCTGCGGCCGGTCAACGGCGCCTGCCAACCGCCCGTCGTGCTCCGTCTGCAAGGCCAGTCGACCATCCTTGACCTCGCGGTCACCCGCGCCGACATGCCGAACTTCTTTGTCGAAGCTTATACCATCGTCAATGGCGAGATGCACCACGTCATCCGAGAAATCTTCGTGCCGCCGGAGAAAAAAATCCTCCAGGTCGAGGTGCTTCCCGACCAGGTCCGCCATCGCCCTGGCAGCCAGGCCGAAGTGAATGTCAAATTGACCGACGCCGCTGGCCAGCCGTTCGCCGGCAACCTGACCGTCGCCGTCTATGATGCCAGTCTTGATTACATCGCTGGGGGCGACAATACCGGCGATATCCGCGCCGCCTTCTGGAAATGGCGGCGGCGTCACTATCTCAATGGCAGCGTCATGGACTGGAGGCTCGACAACTGCCTCCGGAAAAACGAAGAGAACATGCCCGGCATCGGCATCTTCGGCGAACTGGGAGAATACGGCACTGACATGGGCTTCGGCGCTGCTGGCGCCCCCGCAGGTGTCCTGCGCCGTGCGAAAGCCGGCGGCGGCGTGCGCTCAGGCGCAGTTAGCAAATTGATGGTAGCGGATGCCGAGCCAATGTCCCTGCCTGCGCCAGCCAGCAACATCGCCATGGAAAGCGCTTTCGGCACCGACGAGGGCGCTGCAACCGCCGCCCCAGTCGCTATCCGCAGCCAGTTCGCTGACACCGCACTCTGGATCGCCAGTCTTGACACCCAGCCGGACGGCACCGCCAAGGTGACAGTGCCGATGCCGGAAAACCTGACTACTTGGAAAATGCGCGTCTGGGGGGTGGACGACCATACCCGCGTCGGCATGGGCGCAACTGAGCTGATCACCAGCAAAGACCTGATCCTCCGCCTGCAAGCGCCGCGCTTCCTGGTGGAAAAAGACGAGGTGGTTCTCTCCGCCAATGTCCACAACTACCTGCCTGCGGCCCAGACCGTCGAGGTCAAACTGGAACTTGACGGCCCCTGCCTGGAGATGGTGTCTCCACCGGCTCAGACCGTCGTCATTGCTGCTGGCGCCGAAGCCCGCGTTGACTGGCGCGCCAAGACCGTCCAGGAAGGCGAAGCCGTCGTCCGGATGTTCGCTTTGGCACAAGCTGAATCTGACGCCATGGAGCAGCGCTTTCCAGTCAAAGTGCATGGCATTGACAAAACCGTCGCCGCAACCGGCTTCCTGCGGCCAAACCAAACCATCGCCCAGGTAAAGCTGGTCATCCCTGCGGAACGTCGACCGGAGACGACTCGCCTGACCGTGCGCTGGTCGCCCAGCCTGGCCATGGCCATGCTGGACGCCATTCCCTACCTGCTTGACTACCCCTACGACTGCACTGAACAGACCCTGAACCGATTCCTGCCAG
>JAAZKI010000144.1 GCA_012799905.1 Lentisphaerota bacterium
AATTTTTTGCGGCTTTGGCGATGGGGCGTCCAGTTTTGTTTCATGGCTCGGAGCGCAGCGACGTGGCGCATTGGGTTCGGGAGCTGAAGTTGGGAAAGGTGTTGTCGGAGGCGAATTGGGATGAGGTGTTGCAGTATTTGAGCGATTGTTTGAGCGATAAAGACCGGTTGCGCGAGGATCAGCAACGAGCCCACGAGGCATATAAGAGGCATTTTGCAAAAGATACGATGGTGAAGGAATTTGAGAGGGTGCTGAAAGGGCTGAATGCTGAATGTTGAATGCTGAATGCTGAATGCTGAATGTTGAATGCTGAGGCGTATTTGTCATTCATAATTCATAATTCATAATTCATAATTCATAATTCGTTAGGGGCGAGAATTAGGGGCGAGTATTGGACGGTAGTGGATAGTGTTGAAGCAGGAGAAATTGAGATGAAGATAAAGACGGTCGGCATTGCCGGTCTGCTTGTGATCGAACCGCGAGTGTTTGCTGACAGTCGCGGTTATTTTTTTGAGTCGTACCATCGGGATAAATACAGCCAGGCAGGCATAGACTGCTGTTTTATCCAGGATAACGAGTCGCTGTCCAGTTATGGGGTCATTCGTGGGTTGCATTATCAGGCGCCGCCATATACGCAGGCTAAGTTGGTACGGGTGATTTCTGGTCGGGTGCTGGATGTGGCGGTGGATATCCGGGTCGGCTCGCCGACTTATGGGCAGAGCTATGCGGTGGAGTTGTCGGGTGATAACAAGTTGCAGTTTTATATTCCACGCGGTTTTGCGCATGGGTTTGCGGTGTTGTCGGAAACAGCGCTATTTTCCTATAAGTGCGACAATGTCTATCATCCGGCGAGCGAGCGATGCATCCGTTATGACGACCCGAGCCTGGGCATTGACTGGGGGATACCAGCGGAAAAGCGGATTGTTTCTGCAAAAGATGAATTGGGGCGGCCATTCGCGGAAGCTGAGGTGTTTCGGGATTATGAGTGAGAAGCCGGTACTGATGAGAAGCCGGCGCTGATGAGATCCGACACTGAAGTGTCGGCACTGGACGGAACCACGTATATAGGTAGGCACTGGACGGGGGCACGTGCAGCGGCGGGCGCAGGGGGGCCGGTGGGGCGCGAGGCAGTACGTGAAGCGAGGCACTGGACGGGGGCACGTGCAGCGCCGGGCGCAGAAGCCGACGCAGCGCGGGGTAGTATGCGACGCGGGGCACTGGACGGGGGCACGTGCAGCGGCGGGCGCAGAAGCCGACGCGGCGCGGGGTAGTATGCGACGCGGGGCACTGGACGGGGGCACGTGCAGCGGCGGGCGCAGGGGGGGGGCGACGCGGCGCGGGGTAGTATGCGACGCGGGGCACTGGACGGGGGCACGTGCAGCGACGGGCGCAGAAGCCGATGCGGCGTGGGGCAGTACGCGGCGCGAGGCACTGGACGGGGGCACGTGCAGCGGCGGGCGCAGAAGCCGACGCGGCGCGAGGCAGTATGCGACGCGGGGCACTGGACGGGGGCACGTGCGGCGGCGGGTACGGGGGTGCCGCGGTGGAGTGCGGGGTAGTACGCGGCGCGAGGCACTGGACGGAGGCACGGCTCGGCGGTGCGAGTAGCAGCTTAGTGAGTTGGCGGCTGCAAAGAGGATGCCACGAGTTTTTCCAGTTCAGCAGGAACGAGGCCGTGGTAAGAGATATCAGCGGCAAAATCTCCGCATATTTTTTGTGCGATGGAGTTAAGGATGCAGGCTTCCGTTCGGGTGAGTTTTCGATGTCCCATCTGATAACCTAATCCAGGGGGCGCCAATAGCAGCAGGCGTCCATTTGCGCAAGCGTCGAAATATGCGCCACTGGGCTTGTAAAGCGGTGGGAAGTCGTTATTTCGCAAGGCAATCAGGGGTGCTTGATGCTGAAATGCAATTTTGGCCAATTCTTTTTCTCCAGGGCTGATGCAGGGAGAAACGACGACTGCATTTTGGGAAACAGCTTCTGCCATTTCATCACTTTTGCGCTGAAAATCCACTGATGAAACCTCTATGGAACGGCTGACCTGAGCTTGATAAAAATAAGGCGCCTGGAGAAGGAAGCAGTTTCCAATGCCATTCAGAAAGCCCGTATCAAAGGGAATATAGCGTGTAACGCGAAATAAATCCGGGAATAATCTTTTCACTGCCAGTCTTCGAGGATTGTCCTTGAGGTAATTGAACATTCTGGGCAGCTGTCCCTTGCGGAATAAAATAGTGTCTTGAAAGCCCCGGGCAAATAGAGAACCTGTCGGGGAGTTGTACAGTTGTCGGAATTGCTGAGTGCAGCGGGCTTTGAAGGCAGCGATATGTTTTCCCAGTGGGCGTTCAAGAAATTGCATTACCTGAAGGATGAAGTGGATATGTTCTTCCATCAACTGGAAATATAGGGGGCGTATCCCGGGAAAACTGTTCATCATATCCTTCCAGGTTTTCCAGACAATTTTGCCAAGACGAGTTGGTTCGCAATGAGCCAATATTTCTTCCGGGATATTGGAGTGTTTATCAACGATAACCTTCCCTAACAGTGGGAGCCGGCGGTTTTCTTGGGTAATGGTTATCATGTAGATTGCAGGTGACGTGTAATTCCAATTATGGTAACGTCTGTTCATTGAATGCCGCATTGGGAAATTTCCTTTCATTTGTTTTGTAAACATAGACATGTTTTTCCGTCGTTCCGTTAAAGTGAAGACACTTTAGTGTCTGTTTGTTGAAGCGGATTTCAGAAACTCAGCAAAACAGTAACCAACACCAGGGGCTTTTCCAGACCGTCAAGCAAAGTATCATCTAACGTCATAGCTTTCATATAGCTTCATATAGCGGAAAGTGAATTTTGTGCTTGCAGTTGAAACCCATGCCGAGAGGCTAGGGGCGGTCTGCGGCTCAAGGTAAAATAAATCATCCAAAGCCACTGGCGGCGTGTTGCGTCGTCAGTGGCTTTTTTGTGTTCTGGAGTTACTGTAAATGAAGATTCCGGCGTCGGGGCAGGGAAGGCAAGCTGGCAAGACAAGGCTTGTCGACAACATCCGTCAGGCGCGGGAAGAGAGAACTTTTATCCTCGGGCATTGCAGAAAGAAACTATTTAAATGAACAAGATCATTCCCGCCTTTACCATTATTTTGGCTGCCGGAAAAGGCACGCGGATGGGCGTTGATACGCGTCCGAAAGTCTGCTTTGAGGTCTGTGGCGTACCGGCCATTATCCGGGCCATGCGGGCGTACCACGCCTGCGGCATTAAACAGCATGTCATCGTCGTCGGCAATTTGGCTGGGCAAGTCATTGAGACGGTTGGTCGCGAATTTCCTAACTGCGCCTATGTGTATCAGGCCGAGCAGCTTGGCACAGCCAATGCGCTGCGCTGCGCGTTCGAGGGTCTGAATATGATTCCGGATGATGCCGACGTGCTGGTGGTGGCTGGAGACCGCATGATCAGCCAGGATGTGCTGGAGCGTCTGTTCGATATCTATGCCACCTCCCAAGCGGAATTGGCGATTCTGACTACGCCATGCGGGCCGACCTCTGGGCAGGGACGCATCCCCAGGGACAGCCACGGCAATCCGGTCGCGGTTCTAGAGCGGGCTGACATTCGACAGCGCATGGCTTGCCAGGCCTTGCTGCAACTGCCGGCCGGAAAGCATCCGCGACAGCAGCTCTTGACAGTGTTGAATGAGCAGTTTTTTGGCCCGGATTCGGAAGTCAAGCCGATCAAAGCGCAGAAGGCGTTCGGCAAGCTCTGGGAGGCATTGCAAGGGAAGGGCGAAATCGCCTTGGATGAGGTGCACGCGATGCTGCCAGTCGCCCAGCCGGACTTTGTCCTGAAAACTCCGGACGGGCCGCTCACCCTGACGCCGGAGCAGGCGATGGCGCTGGAGGATGGCAACACGTCAGTCTACCTGGCCAAGGCGCGGACGTTACGGGCGGCATTGGCGCAGCTTGACCGCGATAATGCCCAGCAGGAGGAATACTTGTCTGACCTGGTTGGGTATGTCTATCGTTCAGGTGGTCGCACACGGATGCTGTCGGTCGCGAATCCGGCCAAGGTGCTCGGTTTTAACAATCCGGCTGAGTTGTTGGAGATTGAGCATGTGCTCCAGAAAGCGCCTGGCGCACCATCCAGCCCGGACTATGATCCGAAGGATTTTCCCAGTCTGCAGCAATGGCGGCAGTGGAGCGAGCAGCCGTCGGTTCAACAGAAGTTGCAGGAGTACTACAACGACGACCAGGCGGTTCTGGATCGGCAGCTGGCATTGATTCGTGAGGTCATCCGACGAGCGTATGACCAGCTTGGCGGCGATGCTCCAGCCGCGTTGATCCGGTCGCCGGGGCGGCTTAATGCCATGGGCAGACACGTCGACCATCAGGGCGGCAATTGCAACCTGATGACGATTGGCTTTGAGACGATTATGCTAGTCCATCCGCGCGAAGATGATATCGTCAATGTATATCATTTCGACTCCGAGAATTTCTCCGGGCGCAGCTTCAGCATCCGGCACATCTTGTCGGAATTGCCATGGGATGACTGGCAGTCAGTGGTTGACAGCCCGAAGCTGGCCAGTATGTTCCGTGAATATGGCGTGCATTGGTCGAGTTACATCATGGCTGCGGTCATGCGTTTGCAGAAGAAGTTCCGATGGCAGCCTCTGTTTGGGATGGACATGTTTGTCCACGGGAATATCCCGATGGCGGCCGGGCTCAGTTCGTCGTCGAGCCTGGTGGTCGGCAGCGCTGAGGCGGCAGTTGCGGTCAATGGCCTGGATACGTGTCCGGCTCAGCTGGTGTCGCTGTGCGGGGAGAGCGAGTGGTTTGTGGGCACGCGCGGCGGCAGTGCTGACCATGCCGCAGTTAAGATGGGTCGGCGCGGCAGCGTGGTCAAAGTGCGCTTTTTCGACTTTGCGGTAGAAGAGACCGTGCTGTTTCCGGAGCATTATGCACTGGTTGTGTGTGATTCCGGCATCAAGGCGCGCAAGTCCAGCGATGCAAAGAACCAGTACAACCATCGCGTCGCCTGCTACCGGGTCGGCTTCCAACTGATTCTGAAGCATTATCCGCAGTACAGCAGCGTGTTGCATCATCTGCGCGATGTAACGACGGCTAACTTGCAGATACCGTTGTCGGGAATCTACCGAATTCTTCTATCGTTGCCGGAAACTGCAACGCGGGCGGAATTGCAGCGGATGCTGCCGGAGCATGACTTGTCCAAGTATTGGGCGACTCATGCGGAGCCGGAGGATAAGTGTTATCCAATTCGCGGCGTGGTGATGTACGGCCTGGGCGAAATGGCCCGCTCGGCTATGTATACTGACATTCTGAAAAAAGGCGAAATGGCCGAGATTGGTCGGATGATGGATGTTTCGCATGACGGCGATCGGGTGGTGTCATATGACGAGCACTGGCAAGCGACGCCGTTTGCCGCGCCGGTTGATAATTGCTACTTAATCGACCGGCTGGCTGACTTGGAGAGCGGCGAACCGGAACGAGTTATCCGTTCGCAGCTGTGCTGGCAGCCGGGTTACTACGCATGCAGTATCCCAGAAATCGATTTGATGGTGGATATCGCTAAACGGACGCCAGGAGTGTTAGGTGCGCAATTGGCGGGCGCCGGCTTAGGTGGATGCATGATGGTACTAGCCGAAACAGACGCTATACCGAAGCTGGTCGACCACTTGAAGCAAGGGTATTATGAACCGGCCGGCAAGGAGGAAGTCATCCTGGTCTGTCGGCCTATCGCTGGCGCTGGACTCGTGGCGATGGAATGAAGTAAACCACGGATGGACGGGGCGACAGGAGCAATTGGGGCGTACGGTGGATGCCGCGTAACTCATGAGGTGAACCATGTTGGATATTGCAGGTCGTCGAGAGATTTTTTGGGATGGGTATATTCTAGAGCCGAGCCTTACTGACGCTTCGGTGCGATTGCATGAGCCCATCCGTCAGGAGGCAGTGGCAGTGCATGACCGGCCTTGGGAAGGCGATGGCAGCAATTACCATAACCTGCTGTGTGATGACGGACTGATTCGCATGTACTATCTCGGTTGGGAAATGATGTCCCAGGATAAGACGCGACATACTACTGCCGGCATCAGGGTCTGCTACATGGAAAGCACAGATGGCCGTCATTGGACAAAGCCAGAACTGGGGCTTTTTGAGTTCGAGGGCTCAAAACGCAATAACATCCTCTTTGACCCGCAAACATTCAATTTTGACAATTTCATGGTGATGCGTGACGACCATCCGTCATGCCCGCCAGAGGAACGCTACAAGGGCATCGCGTATTATAAGGACCGGAGCCTGTGGTGCTTCACTAGCCCTGACGCTATCCATTTCCAGCCTGGTTGGCAGCTTTTTGACCGGAACCAGGGACATTATGATTCCCTTAACGTGGCATTCTGGCATCCGGAAACAGAACTCTACCATTGCTTCTACCGGAGCTTCCATCCGGCCCCGCCCGGGGTGGAGCCGGCATTGGTGCGAGACATCCGCCACGCTGTCTCGAAAGACTTCCGAACCTGGAGCGAACCTAAACTGCTTGACTTCAGCGACGGCAATGACTTCCCGCTCTATACGAATAATGTCATCCCGTGCCCGAGAGCGCCGCATCTGCTGATCGGCTTCCCGACCAGATATGTCGAAAGAATGGAGTGGACAGCGAATTTTAACCGTCTGCCCGGGGCGGAGAAGCGCCGCGAGCGTTGGCAATGTCATCCGCGCTATGGTTTGACAGTCACGGATGGAATGTTCATGTCTTCACGCAATGGCCAGGATTGGCATCGTTTTACGGAGGCGTATTTGCGCCCGGGGCCGGAACGGCCGAACAACTGGGTTTACGGCGATTGCTACCCAGCCCGTGGACTGGTGACAACGCCAGGTCGCGATAACAGCGAACCGGAATTGTCCATGTACCTGCCTGACAACCATTGGATGGGCAAGCCGGCGGTTCTCTACCGCCATACGGTGCGACAGGAGGGATTTGCTTCCTGCTACGCGCCTTATGAAGCCCGCAGGCTGACGACAAAGCCATTCCGATTTGACGGCGAAGAGCTGTCGATTAACTTTGCGACTTCGGCATGGGGATCGCTGCGAATTAAGCTGACAGCCGAAGATGGCCAAGTCCTGAAGAGCGGCGAGGTGTTCGGAGATAGCATTGACCGGGTGGTGGACTTCGAAAATGGCGAAGTCGCAGAATTGGCGGGCAAAGTGGTTCGCATGGAAATCGTGATGCGAGACGCGGACGTGTTTTCGTTTCAGTTTCAGACGGGGAGTTAACCACGAAAAAACACGAAAGGACACGAAATTTTTGTTTTGGGTTGGTGTTGTAACCACTGAACACGCGGAATACACGGAAATTTTTGTTTTGGGTTGGTGTTGTAACCACTGAATACGCGGAATACACGGAAATTTTTGTTTTGGGTTGGTGTTGTAACCACTG
>JAAZKI010000097.1 GCA_012799905.1 Lentisphaerota bacterium
AGCCATACATGCCTATCAAGCACTGAAAGAGCGACAGCTCAGAATTCCCGATGATGTCGCAGTAATGGGATTTTGCGGCTATCCGGGCGGCAGATTTCTGGAACCGTCCTTATCTACCATCGACCTGGAATACGAACAAATAGGCAAAATGGCCGCTGAACTGATGCTAAATCCGGAAACTTGGCAAAAGGGCTGCGCCAACCCATTAACTATATGCACTCCGCATCAATTAGTGCAGCGACAAAGTACAGCCGGAAAGAAAGCGTGAACCCCAACGCTGTCCATCAATCACCAACCATCGACAAATGGCAAATGGCAATTTTTTTCAATAACTTAATCAGAGGTGCAAAATGAAAAATGTAAGCAAGCTCTTCGTGTTGATGGTCACTTTGGCAATGACCGCTGTCGTTGTTGCTGACCAGCCACAACTCGATGTGCGCGGTGGGGTAACTTACGATTTCGAGGCTTTGTCAAAACAAAGATTTCAAGGCATAGCTGATGGGCTTGAAACCGAAAACCTGATCAGCAATGCCAATTTTGCTGACAACAGCCCGGGCGCGGAAAGCGATCCATTCCATTGGCGGAATACCTACTATTACATCCACAATCCGGAGGCGCACCGCAATCCGGAGGAGCGCGAACGCAAGCGCGCACGCATGCGTGAGATAATCCGCTGGGAAATCAATGACGGCGTTGCCAGCATCATTAAACCTGTGCAGTTGCGCGAGGTCTGCGGCCCGATGGTCAAGGATGCCTCGGCTGCCTGGAGCAAAGTCGTGGAACTGCCCAATACTGACGGCGGCACTTACCAGCTCACTTTCAAATATCAGGCCAGACACGAGGCAAGCGGCAATAACTATATGCTGGCCGTATTCCGCGGCGAACACGAAAACCCCTTGCGCGGCAAAGAGACAGCCAGCGCGCGTACATTCCCTTTCGCTGATGTCTGGGGCGAATGGGGGCTCTTCTCCCAGGAAATTGTCGTACCGGCCGACACCAAGTACTTGTACATCATTTTCCGCACCGATGATGTCGGCGAGCTGAAGTTCAAGGACCCGGTTCTGGCGCCGGTGCAGAAAAGCGAGAAGTTGACCATCCGTCTTTCGCCGCAAGGCTTCTTGGACAGCGTTTTCGCCCTCTCGCAGAACCAGCCGGCCATCATGACCTTTATCTGGAAGCGTAATGGCGCCGTAGCTGAAGCCAAACTGGACAATCCCCGGATGCGCCTGCGCCTTCCCAGCCAAGTCAAGCTCAAAGACATCACTTTCGGCAAAATCGCCGGTCGAGAAGAAAAGGCCGGCATGCAGGAGTTTGACATCGAAATAAGTCATAACTATGCAATTCGTCCAGCCAGGATAGATGGTTTTGACAGCTACTTGGTCTTGTCCACCCTGCTTAGCAGCACGGCGGAACCCGGCGAGATTGCGGGCGCCGGCAGTTGCATTATCGAGGAAAATGGCCAGGCTGTATCCAACCTGGAAACCTTTATTTTCAAGGTGATTCCTGCCATCAGCGTCAAGGCCAAGGCGCAAAAATACCTGCCGGGCTTTTATGTTGGTGGGCGCTACCTGGACTTTGGGCAGGAAGAGCGTGCGCAGCTGGCTGAGTTCTTCGGTCAAGTCGGAGTGCGCTGGTTCATCGGCTCAACTGACGAGGATACCTTGGCGGCCTTGCGCAAGCACGGCGTCAAGGTCATTACCCCGGAATTGTACTATATCGCCAATGGCTTTCGGGTGGGCAACCCCAAGGACAGGCCGGAATCAGATAAATTCAAATATATAGGCAATGCGTCACATTCGGACTTGAATATAGCCAGCTGCCCTATAGCCATTTATGAGCGCCGTCCATATTTTCAGGAAAACATACGCAAATACCTGGCTGACAACTTAAAGGGGACTGATGGCCTGTGGGCCAACTGGGAACCCTATATGTTTACCGGCAAGGGATGCTTCTGCGATAATTGCTGCGCCAAATTTGCTGAATATGTCAATGTGCCCCTGGAGCAGATGAAGCAGGAATGGCCGCAGGAATTAACGCGCGGCAGAAAATACTATGAGCAGGCAGTGCGTTTCCGCAGCCTGGAGCATGCCAAGCTGGTGCGCACCATACATGAAGAGGTCTGCAAAGTTACCGGCGGCGATAAATCCCTGGGCTTCATACCCGGCATTGCCTGGATTGAAATGGCCAGCTGCTGGCGTGAAATAACCAACGGCAAAGAAGTGCATCAGTCTGACTATGCCGCCGACTTGCGCTGGATAGACCCCTGGGGACCATATCCCTGCTGGCAGACACTGAATCCATATATTTACTATAAGGCCAATAATTTGTCTACTTTCGTTGCCGCCCGCGACGTGCGCAATCAAGTAAACCTGGACTATCCACCGGAAAAACGCCCCAAGCTGCTGGCTTTCCCGCACGGCATACAAGGCGTCGCCTGGGTGACCCAGCCGGAAGCCATGGAATTAGACCTTAACAGCTTCTTTTTCAATGGGTATGAGGCAGCAACCCTATATATTTTCCCGCGCGGCTACGACAACCGCTATTGGGCCGCCTTTGCCAGAGCAGCCGAAAATGCCGCCGATTATGAAGACTTCGTCTTTGACGGCAAACGCATTGACCAACGCATTGTGCTAGAGCCTTCCGCGCCTTACGCATTGCCGGCCAGCAAGGTGACGTCATATTTGCCCAATCTCGGCCCTGTCTCCATGTTGCAGCATGCTGCCTACGAAAAGGATGGCAAGATTATTGTGCCGGTGTTCAATTTCTGGGAAAAAGGCAGCGCGTTTTTCACCATGAAGATAGCAGGATTGCCGCCGGGCGACTATCAGCTTTCGGCTAAAAATGTGCTATTTGCGCCAAAGCCCGGCTTTTTCAAAAAGAAAAATTATTTCAGTTCTGCGGAATTAGCGCAAGGCGTGCAGCTTTTTGTCGGTGCTTCCCGCTGTCAGGTCTTTGAGATCAGCCCGGGCACGGCAAAATCCGAGCCGGTTGGCTATAATGCCAATGATATCAATAAGTTGCGGCAACAGCTCCGGCCGGAGTTGACGGTCGCAGCCCAGGAAGACCAGGAATACGAAGAAAAATACGGCGTCAAAAAATCAGTGTTGACTGAGATCGACCATGCCGGCATTGTCTGTCGGCCGCAAAAGAACAATGAATTCTTGCATTTCAGCTCCGGCAACAATCAGGTTTTGCTGAATTGCAAAACCATGAGCGTCGTCGATTGGCAATATAACGGCAAGGCTCAGCTGGCCGGCGAACAAGATACCGCCCTGGGAACCGTAGCCTTCTGGACGCCTTCATTGCAAATCAATACCCCATACCTGGTGACCGGCCAGACCAAGATTGATGGCGGACTCCTGGTAAGCGCCGAACAGCAGCTCACTGGTCACAACGCAACCGAAATGGATGGACTCCTGATACGGCAACACGTCGAAATCCTGGACTCGTGCCGCAAGATACGCTTCAAGACGGAGCTGGTCAACGCCAGCAGCGATGAACTGCCGTGCGCATTCCAAGCAGGGCTGCGCTACCATTGCTTCCCCAAGGCACTGGCGGAAAAAGACGGCGTTTTGCAACTCAACACCCCGGAAGGAACGCTGAACTTCACCAGGAACTTCGGACGTACGATCTTTTCGATTGGAGACGACTTCTACGAGTCCATCATCCGCAAGACGTTTGGGGTAACCGACCCTGCCCATAAAATCAGCGGCGCTACGGCCGTCTTCAAGAGCAGCAACATCAATAATGTTTACCGGCCTGCACCGGCGGCGGACTTTGTCGGCTACGCCCTCTGGGACGGTGGCAGCCAGCTCACCAGCACCTTCGAACCATGCTTCAAATTGGTGAACCTGCCCAAAGCCGGTGATAGCGCCCGCTATGAAATGGAAGTAACCGCAGAATAATGCATGAAATGTCGTTAATAATACATCGAAAAGGCAACGCCATTTTTATCAACACAAGGGGGATTTTTGCTATGAATAGGGTATGGCGTTTTACCTTAATTGAGCTGCTTGTCGTCATCGCGATCATCGCCATCCTGGCCAGTATGCTTTTGCCTGCTTTAAGCAAGGCGCGGGACAAGGCCAGGCAGATCAACTGCATCAGCAATTTTAAGCAATTAGGACCGGCCTTCATGTTCTACAGTGATGACAATGAAGACGTCCTGGTGCCCTATTGGGCTACGGCAAGCGGACAGTGGTCCAGCGGAGCGCCCTGCTGGTTTAGCGGCAGTCCAAGCGATGGCATTTTGGCGGACTATGTCGGACATGATATGCCCGCCCCTTTGGGCGGCTGGTATCGTACCTGGAACAGCACCTTTTACACAAGTCCGTTTGCCTGTCCATCGCGTAATGGACATGCCTACATACAGGAGACCACACCTACCGGTAATGCGAGAGCCTTTGGGATAGGACTAAGCATGCGGCTCGGCGTTATTTGCCGTAACCGTAAACTTAGCGAGGTCAAGCAACCCTCCCGCAGCGCATATATTGGAGAATCAAGGTATACGTCTGCTTATGTTTATTGCGATACCGGCAACCGCGTCGTTTATCCGCATGGCTATAATAGCGATATAGACGAAACCACCTATATGCCGGATGGGCCGGGGCACAGCACGTTCCTCTTCATGGACTTTCACGCCGAAGCTCTGTCCAGAAACAAAGTTCCTAACAACGCTCGCAACTCACGTTCGCCCTACTCCAGTCTCTGGATCGTTGTTCCTATGTCAGCATACGAAGAAAGCAGATATTTTGATGACTGGTGAAAAAAGCGCCGAGCCCCAGGTTCCGCTCCGCTGCACCTGGGGTTACTCATGGCGCCGCCTCTCCGAGGCACTGGCCTCGCCTCCGTCCAGTGCCGGCACTTTAGTGCCGGAATTCGCCCCTCGCCCCTACGCGTCGGCAAACGCGATGGCCATGGCGGACAGCGTTGCCCAAGCTCATCTCGCCCCTCGCCCCTCGCCCCTCGCCCCTAAAAAAGCCCCTCGTCAATCCTGATATGGCGTGGGATTGATCTGATACTGGACGCTGCCGAATTGGATATATTTTTTCGACTTCATGTCCTGGTCCATCTCCCTTAAATGCCGGTTAAGATACTCGCGGTAAACGACATTGCTTTCGGGCGCCCAGTTTGGATGCCATGCAGCATTGGCAGCGATGGCAAAGAGCGTTTCCTTGCGGAAAGACCCGCGATACCAGTGCCACGTCGTCTCCAGCATGCCGAAAAGCTTTTCCTTTTTGGCGAGACTTCCGAGGCTTTTGATGCCCCGTCTTTCCAGCCACGGGCAGACCAGCACATCAAAGCCCGCCTGCTTGAAGAAATGCGAGGTTGGCCAATCCGGCTCATTGCCGTCCTTTTCCGGATAGTAATACTGCCAGTCGCAAATGATGATATCTTTCGGCAATTCCTTATAGAGTTCGCCCAGGCCACGTGAGGAATGTCCATAAACAGTATAGCCCTCCCAGCGGGGGTCCTCTCGGTTCAGCAGCATGTCATGCCACATCATCACGCGCGTCCCACGCTTCGCAAACAAAGAATAAAAATACATCAGGTGCGCTTTCAGCTTCTCCGGGTAATTTTCCCGACAAAGCGAGCAACTCCCGGCATTGTAGGCTTCATCGCAGCCAATATGAAAAAATGGCGGTCTGTCAAAAAGGTCATGCAATTCTGTCACCAGCTCCGTCAAATACTGCCGTGCGCAAGGATTGGCAATGCACCATGTCCATCCATCCGGCTCAAAAAGCGAGGCGTATTCAGGGTGTCGGTCCAACAGCATGTGTTTGCCGGAACCGCAACGGGAGGAAGTGGCGTGCCCGAATAAATTCAACTGCGGAATCAGCGTCAGCCCCAGGCTTGCCGCCAATTTGACCAGGCGTGAGACCTCCGCCTTATCGACCGCGAATTCATCCCAGCAATATTCCGGATGCGATTCCAGGCGAATCATGCCCCAAGACTCAATGACAGCGTAATTGAACTTGTAGTATGCCGCCATGCGTATATTCTTTTCAATTTCCCAAATCGGTGTTTCCGGGAACCAGCACAGATGGATGCCGCGGAAAGCCAGAGCCGGTTCATCGTCGACAGTCACAAGCGGCAGCAGCGAGCAGGTGGATTTAAGCACGCCGCGTTCAGACTCTGCAAGTTGACGCATGGTTTTGAACGCATTGCGGACGCCGTTCAGCCCCGACGCGACAATCTCACAACGCTCGGCAGTCACCCGCAGCTGATAGCCATCTTCCGCAAGTCCCTCCCCACCGGCCTGAAAAGAGAATGTCGGCTTTATCTTCCAATACACATTGCAGATGTCATACAGAAGGGCTGACAATTCCGCTTCCGCCAGCGGGGAAATGACGGTGATGGGACAGCCATCGGCCAGCTTGAACATCCCTCCGGATACACATTCAATCCGACTGGGCGCGGGAATGACGCGTGACACTACAAACTTTTCCTGGTTGCTCATCGTCGTTAACCTCCTTGTGCGACTATCTGCCGAAATCTTGTTTTTGGGGGAAAGATTTTCCAAATCTGCTCACCCAGGGCTTCGCTGCGCTCACCCTGGGCTTTTATGTTGCTTGCCCTTCAGGCCGCCTAGCTTACATGCGGCAACCAGAAGTCAGTACCGCAAACGCTCATCACGAAACTTTGCGCAATAAAAAAATTTCCGTGTATTCCGTGTGTTCAGTGGTTATACCAGCAACCCCAAAACAAAAATTTCGTGTCCTTTCGTGTTTTTCGTGGTTAAAAACAGGTTGTGTACGGCCGCCCTAAATGATTCAAAGCGCGATTGCTTTTCCTTTGGCGACGCTGTCGTAGCAGGCATTCATGCAGGCAATCGTCTGGCGATGCCACTTCAGGTTAATTTTCGGTTGTTTGCGATTACGGATGCAATCCACGAATTCGTCAATCAATCCAATCCATTCATCGAAGTAGGTATATTGCACCGTATAGCGGTCGTTGGGCGCGCCATTGTGATAGACATTGGGGCCGAAGCAATCGCACATCAGCATCCCTTTTTCGCCGGTAATGGTCAAGTTGACTTCCATGCGTTTCGGAAAGATTTCCCAGCCGGGCGTCGGCACCTTCAGGCGTTCTTCCAGGCGGGACCAGGACGGATCAAAAAGAAAGGCAGTGCCGTCTTGCAGTTTTCCAACCACCATCAGCATGTCTTCCACTTCCAGTTCCTTGCGCAGATTCGGAGCCACCTGCGTAAATACCGAGGCATAGTCAGACCCGGTCAGCCAGCGGATGAGGTCAAAGATATGCGGATGATCGCACAAGGCGCCGCCGCGAAAACGCCCGCTCCCATCGCCAAGCGGAACCCGCTTGCCATAGCTTGCCTCTGGATTGCCCTGCCAGGGGAATGCCCAGACCGGCGAAAGCGTAATATTCGTTGCCTGGATGGAAAGCAGCTTGCCAAGCTTGCCGGAAGCAATTTCCTGTTGCAAGCGTTTTACAACTGGATTGTAGTGCATTTCCAACTCAATCTGGCAGACAATGCCGGCTTTATCTACCATCTCAATCATTTTATCATATTCCTCCATATCGAAGGTAGGAATCTTCATGGATAGAATATGAATGCCACGCTCAGCGCAGAACTTCATCTGTTCAAAATGACGGTCATTGGCCGAAGCAAGGACAATGGCCTCGATATCAGGATGTTCCGCCAGCATTTTTTCCGGGTCAAGATAGCAGGGAACGCCGGTCTTGTAAATCTCATAGACCTTTTTTGCCTCCTCATCCTCAGCGCAGGAAGCAACCCAGTCAAGCTTTTGATTTTCCAGCAGTGTCTGATAGTATTTGCGAGTATGTCCGTGGGTCATGCCCATCATCGCGATTTTCACTGGCTTCATGATTGACTCCATTCAAAAGACCACAGGTTTGTTATCCGCAGCAGACTCAACAATGGCATCTGCATATTTTCTTACGGCGGCGGCTGCATCATTCCATTTTTCGACAAGCTCAGGCTTCATCAAAACCGCAAAGGCAGCGCGAACGACCCAGACCTGCTCATTGGTGAGTCCGAACAATTCTGTATCTACGTCTGTATAGGTGTCGAGACCGCTATCAGTCCACGTATAAATCGAACTTTGCGGCACTTGCGTATCCACGACGCGGTCAGAGGCCACGCCGCGGCGGGCGATAATCTCATGGCGGTCCATCGCTTCGGCGCCCGCCGGAAGCATTGTCCCACATTCCACGGAGGCACTCATGCCGTTTTCAAGGCTTGCCAGGATATTGCACGCCGCATTGCCGTTTCTGACCGCAAAAATCTGCCTGACTGGACTATCAGCAAGAAACACCGCCAGGTCCAATTCTTTCGCTGCCAGCTTTACAGAGTCTCCGCCAGCGGTGAAATGGGCAAAACGAAAGGTGGAAACATCTTCCAATGTTTTGCCGTCCACGATTTTTTTCAATTCGACAAAACGACGTTCGACCCGCCAGGGAAGCAGCGCGACTTTTTTGCCGTCGGGCAAGGCAAGCTCAAAACCTTCGCTTCCGGTTACGATCGCTCCGGCCGGGCAGCCATACTTGTCACGTAAGGTTTCCAGCGATGCGTTCAATTTCTTACACATATTACAGGCTCTTGATTAAAGGGTTATATTTCTTAAGGCAAGCGGCGCAATGTCATGCTCCAGGCAAATATTGCAGCATTTCGATTTCAAGCTCGCTGCTCTCCACTTACAATACTGTTGATTGTCTGCTTGTCTTTTTTGATTGTGACTATTTTTTTATGAAAAACGATTGAAGAAACAGAAAACAATGCTAATTTTTAG